>SVKD01000008.1 GCA_015068645.1 Oscillospiraceae bacterium | reverse complement strand
AAAGAGTGAAAACCATTACCATCAATGATAATTTACCCACGGAAAGAATCACCCCAACACTGAGAGAAGCGCCCAGGAGAATAATAGCAAATTTCAAAACTTTCTTTGATGCAAACTTGATTCCTGCGTTCAAGAAATCCGGCCTCCAAAAATGATTCATTATCATTCCTATAAATAGTGCAATAACCGATGCTCCCACAATATGTATTGGTAGACGGCTTTCAATTGTTTTTGCCACTACTGCAATCAAAATTGATATTGCAAATCCGGGAATAATTCCCCACACCTTTTTTATAATTTTCATGTTATACCTCTTTCGCCAAAATTCGACAATCTTTATAGCATCAATTAAAATCAGGAGTAAACAATTGTTTTCGTCAAGCAATTCATTACGCTAAACGTAATGCCAGTCCGCACCAATCGTGGTCCACAATTTTTTCAATCAGAGTAAAGCCGTTAGCTTGGGCGGATTCCAAAATTTCGTGGCATCGTTCTTCCAAAATGCCCGATAAAATCAGCACGCCGTCAGGATTTAAGCATTGTTTTACATCTTTTAGTAAAATGAGCAGTACGTCTACAATAATATTGGCGGTAATCATATCAAAAGTTTCTTCTCCAACACATTCCAAAAGGTCACCGCAACGAACATCGCAGATATGGGAAAATCCATTCTTTTCAATGTTGATTTTTGCGGTGTCAACTGCCACGGGGTCAATATCGGTGGCAACCAGTTCGGTTACGCCAAGCATACCGCCGATGATAGCCAAAATACCGCTACCTGTGCCGATATCCAGCATTTTGGTCTGGTCTTTTTGGTATTTGCAAATCAGTCTTGCACAAGCCTGGGTGGTTTCGTGGGTACCTGTTCCAAACGCGGCACCGCTATCTAATTCCAGCACTTTTTCGTGGGGTAGTGGGTTATAGTCTAACCAAGCCGGTTTTACCACCAAGGTATCGGTGATTTTAACGATTTTGGCAAACTGTTTCCAGTTATCTTTCCATTCGGAATCATTGGCACCACGAACAGACACCGTAAAGCCGTTTTTGGTGAGTAAATCATATAAATCTTCTGCTTCTTTTGCGGTTTCTAAGCATACGGTGATATAGGCATCCCCCGTGTCTCTTTCATCCTTTAAAAGCCAGGGCATTTCTGCCATAATGTCTGCTTCCAATTTGGGGTCGGTGACAAAATAATTATAAATATCGTGAATCACAAGGAAGTTTTCCGCTTCTTCGGTATTCCCTGCTTCACAGGTAATTTTTAACTCAAAATAATCCATTTTTGATCCTTTTTTCTCGTTTCTAAACGTGGAAAAAAGGGGTTGGAGAACCCCTTTTTCACCTTATTCTTCTGTATTTTCAGTGTTTTCGGTGTTTTCGGTATTGTCAGTATTTCCGTTAGTTTCCTCGGTATCAGAAGAATCCTCTTCTTCACGAGGCGCTCTTGCCACGGATACCACCTTCACATCCGCATCGGGACGCATTAAGATAACGCCCTGGGTGTTTCTGCCAACGGTGTTGATGTCTTCCGCTTTTAAGCGAATCACAACACCTGCAGAGGTGATAATCATAACGTCATCGCCGTCTTTAATGGAACGAACACCTGCAATATTACCTGTTTTTTCGGTAATTTTGTAGGTTTTAACACCCATACCGCCACGGTTTTGCACCTTATATTCACTGTAAGGAGTACGTTTACCCAAACCGTTTTCCGAAACGATTAACAGCTCGGTATCATCGTGTACCACGCTCATACCAACCAGTCTGTCGTTTTCTTTCAGCTTGATACCACGAACACCACGGGTAACACGCCCCTGACTTCTGATGTCGCTGATTTTAAAGCGGATGGACATACCTAAGTAGGTGGTCAGCACCACTTCTTCGTCGTCGGTTACAATCTTAACCTGCATCAACTCGTCACCCTCGTCCATTGCGATCGCACGTAAGCCACCGGAACGGTTGGTGTCATATTCCATCAGTTCGGTTTTCTTGATAACCCCATTTTTGGTGGTCATTACCAAGTATTTATTTTCTTCAAAGCTTCTCATAGGAATGGTTGCCGAAATGGTTTCACCGGGCTCTAAATTGAGCAGGTTTACAATTGCGGTACCCTTCGCCGTACGGGATGCTTCGGGAATCTGATATGCTTTTAATTTGAACACTCTGCCCGTGTTGGTAAAGAACAGAATGTAGTTATGAGTGGAGGTAACAAACAGCTCTTCCACAAAGTCTTCTTCTCTGGTGGAAAGACCTGCGATACCACGTCCGCCTCTGTGCTGACTCTTAAAGGTGTCGGTAGGCTGACGTTTCACATAACCTAAGTGGGTTAAGGAGATTACCATATCTTCTTCTTCGATTAAGTCTTCATCATCAATCTGAGAATAATCGAAGGTGATTTTGGTGCGACGAGCGTCACCGTATTTATCTTTAATTTCGGTGAGTTCGGTTTTGATGATATCCAATACCATCTGTTCGGATGCTAAAATTTCGGTATAATAAGCAATTTGCTTAATAATTTCCGCCAATTCATTTTCGATTTTTTCTTTTTCCAAGCCCTGCAATTTTTGAAGTCTCATATCCAGAATTGCCTGTGCCTGAATTTCGGTGAAGCCAAATTTTTCCACTAAGTTTTCTTTTGCATTGTTATAAGATGCACGGATGGTGGCAATGACTTCGTCAATATGGTCTAATGCTTTTTTAAGACCTTCCAAAATATGTGCTCTTGCTTCGGCTTTACGTTTATCATAAATGGTTCGTCTTACGATAATATCCTTCTGATGATTGATATAGCAATCCAGCACTTCACGGATGTTTAACACCTTGGGCTGACCGTCAACCAAAGCTAACATAATTACCCCGAAGGTATCCTGCATCTGGGTGTATTTATAGAGGTTGTTAAGCACAATATTGGCTGCTGCATCTTTTTTCACTTCGATAACGATACGAACGCCAACATCCTTATCGGATTCGTCACGAAGGTCTGCAATGCCTTCCAGACGTTTTTCGTGCACCAGCTCTGCGATTTTTTCAATAAGACGTGCCTTATTCACCTGATAGGGCAGCTCGGTTACGATAATTCGCTGACGGTTGCCGTCATCTTCGATTTCCGCTTCGGCACGAACGATCACCTTACCACGGCCTGTCTGGAAATAGGAACGGATGCCGCTTTTTCCCATAATGTTCCCTGCGGTGGGGAAATCGGGACCCTTGATATATTCCATGATTTCTTCGATGGTGATTTCGGGATTATCAATGGTGGCACAAATGGCATCAATACATTCGGTTAAATTATGAGGGGGAATGTTGGTTGCCATACCAACCGCAATCCCTGCAGAACCGTTTACCAATAAGTTGGGGAAACGGGAGGGTAACACGGTGGGTTCTTTTAAACGTTCATCAAAGTTGGGAGCAAAATCAACGGTTTCTTTGTCGATTTCTTTTAGCATCAGCTGTGCTAAGCGAGCCATTCTTGCTTCGGTGTAACGATAAGCAGCAGCAGGGTCACCGTCGATAGAACCGAAGTTCCCCTGACCGTCTACTAACGGATAACGAAGGGAAAAGTCCTGTGCTAAACGAACCAGGGCATCATAAACGGATGCGTCACCGTGAGGATGGTAACGACCCAACACGTCACCAACGGTGGTCGCACATTTTCTGTATGCTTTTTCGGGGGTTAACCCGTCTTCGTGCATGGTGTATAAAATTCTTCTGTGTACCGGTTTTAAACCATCTCGCACATCGGGCAAGGCTCTTGCCACGATAACCGACATGGAATATGCCAGATAGGCAGATTTCATCTCATGGACCAAATCAACCGGAACAATATGTTCATTTTCAAACATTTGAGTATCCATAAACTGTTCTTCCTTTCTGACAAATTAGATATCTAAGTTCGATACGTATTTTGCATTGGTTTCAATGAACTCACGACGGGGTTCTACCTCTTCGCCCATCAGCACATTGAAGATTTTGTCTGCTTCAATGGCATCTTCTAAGGTTACCTGCAGTACTGTTCTGGTAACAGGGTCCATAGTAGTTTCCCAAAGCTGGTCCGGATTCATTTCACCAAGACCTTTATATCGCTGTACGTTAGCATCGTTTCCGATTTCTCCCAATGCTTCTTTTAACTGTTCATCAGTGTATGCATAACGCACATTTTTGCCTTTAAACACTTTGTAAAGAGGGGGCTGAGCCAAATATACATGACCTTCTTCGATCAAGGGACGCATATAACGGAAGAAGAAGGTTAACAGCAAGGTTCTGATATGAGAACCGTCAACATCGGCATCGGCCATGATGATGATTTTGCCGTAACGCAGTTTTTCCACGTCAAAATCTTCCCCAACCCCTGCACCTAAAGCGGTGATAACGGGGAGCAGTTTTTCATTGCCGATAACTTTATCAATACGCACCTTTTCTACGTTTAACATTTTACCCCAAAGCGGTAAAATCGCCTGGAAGCGTCTGTCTCTGCCCTGCTTAGCACTACCGCCTGCAGAGTCCCCTTCGACGATGTAAATTTCGGTAAATTCATTATTTTTTTCGGAGCAGTCTGCCAGTTTCCCGGGCAAACGTGTATTTTCCAGAGCGGTTTTTCTTCTGGTTAATTCTCTTGCTTTTCTTGCTGCTTCTCTTGCACGAGATGCAGAGAAGGCTTTTTCCAAGATCATTTTGCCAACGCCCGGATTTTCTTCTAAGTAGGAAGCAAAGGCATCCTGCATCATACCTTCGGTGGCGGTTCTTGCTTCGGAGTTACCCAGTTTGGTTTTGGTCTGACCTTCAAACTGTGCTTCCTGCAATTTTACGCTGATGATGGCTGTTAAGCCTTCACGAACGTCTTCCCCGCTTAACGCTTTGTCGCTGTCTTTTAGCATATTACGCTTTTTCGCATAATCGTTTAAGATACGGGTTAAAGCAGCTTTGAAGCCGGTTTCATGCATACCGCCTTCGGTGGTGTTGATGTTATTTGCAAAGCTTACCAGATTTTCGCTGTATGCATCGGTATACTGCATTGCAATTTCCACAATCATATTTTCTTTCTCTTTGGAAAGGTAGATCACGTCGGGATGTAAGGGCGTTTTTTCCTGATTGATGTATTCCACGAAGGATTTGATACCGCCTTCGTAATACAACTCATTCACAATATGTTCATCGGGACGCTTGTCCGTAAAGTTAATGCGGATTCCCTTGTTTAAAAACGCCTGTTCTCTTAAACGGGTTAAAAGTACATCGTATTCAAACTGCACGGTTTCAAAAATCAAAGCATCAGGCATAAAGGTAACGGTGGTACCTTTTTTGTCAGTATCACCGATGATTTCCAGTTTGGATGCCACCTTTCCACGTTCATAACGCTGTTTGTAGATATGTTCCCCATTGGAAACTTCCACTTCCAACCATTCGGACAATGCGTTTACAACCGAAGAACCTACCCCGTGCAACCCCCCGGACACTTTATATCCGCCGCCGCCGAATTTACCGCCGGCGTGCAAAATGGTGAATACCACTTCCACGGTGGGGATTCCCATTTTGGGATGGATACCAACGGGAATCCCACGTCCGTCATCACGAACGGTTACCGAATTATCAGGGTTGATGGTAACGTCAATATTTTCGCAGTACCCAGCCAGCGCTTCGTCGATGGCGTTATCCACGATTTCGTATACCAAATGATGGAGACCTCTCACCGAAGTGGACCCGATATACATACCGGGACGCTTTCTTACGGCTTCCAAACCCTCCAATACCTGTATTTGATTCTCGTCATAGACTGTTTCTACTTTTTCGTTTAATTCTTCAGCCATGCTATCTCATCCTTTCTTGTGGGATTTTCTCATTTATAAAATACGAAAATTACGAAATAAATTAAAACATCAAACCTTTTCGGTGCTGGATGGTACGGGAAGCAAGGGGCGATAAATACCCGATTTCCACCCCGTCTCTCACAGCGAGGACAAAAGATTTCGGAAGCTCCTCCGACACGGCAATCAACCGATCATCATCTTCTAAAGATTTCAGATATTCCATGGTGGAGGAAGATTCTGAGATATGGTCAAAATCGAACACGCCGATAATATCCTGCTCGTTTAACACGAAATCGTTTCCGATATGCAGATACACTCGATCCCCTCCTCATTTTTTATATCTTGAAAACTTTCATTTTTCCCATAGGGAAAAATGAAAAAATATAAAACAATATACCTATATTATTTTAACACAAAACCAGTCGAATGTAAAGAGTTTTTTGCAAAAAAATACAGAAAAAACAAAGAAAAATTCATCCGTTGGAAAGAAGCTGAAAAAGTTCCTGTTTCCCAAGGATTAAAACATCGGCTTCCCTTTCAAAAATCCTTTGAATCCGCTTAGCATTACACCCTGATTCATCCTCCGGTATCACCAGAATTTTGCGGTCACAAATTCCGGTGTCGTTTTTGTAATTTTGAAACACCAACGCTCTGATCATTTCCTCCGCATATAAGTCTTGTTCCTCCACCATAACCAAAGTGTAAATACATTTTCCGCGCAGATACTTTTTCTCACCCCAAAAATCCCGCAAGAAAAACACCAGTGAAAACAAACCATATGCCGAACAAAACAACATGATACCGTAAAATACGGCTTCTCTCATACTTCTGCCTCCCTATTTTATTCCTGAAAATATGTATCTAAAAAATACGGTTAGTTTATTTTATGTCAAACATCACCTTCGGGTGAAAGAAAAAAACAGGAAAAACAAAAAAGCTATTGCTAAATCACAACTTATGTAGTATACTGATACTATCACATAAGCACCTTTGCTCGCGGTGCTTTTCAAAAGGAGTCTGTCATGGCAAAAAAAACAACCGACAATAAAAAATATTTATGGATTCTTGCGGTAGTTTCTGTCCTGTGTATCTGCTTTGGCGCTATCATAGCAGTTTCTTTTTGGGTGCCGGAACCAGATACCCAGGAAGTGGTTGTAGCCAAGCCCTCTCCCACTCCCAAAATCGTTCCCACTCCGTTTCCCACCAAGGAACCGGGCGTGATTCCCGTATCTGAAGACCCAAACGACCCTTATCCGGAAATTTACGGAGAAAACCCCAATCAGGAATTTGCACCCACCGAAGATTATGTGGTATACCTGACCTTTGATGATGGTCCTTCTAATTCCACTCCTGCTCTTTTAACAATGCTGAAGGAGGAAGGCGTCCCTGCCACATTCTTCGTTTTTTCAGATGCTTATCCCGAAATTTTGAAGCAAGCATACGAAGACGGGCACACCTTGGGCATACATACCAATTCTCACGTTTACCGTCAGATTTATCAAAGCCTGGATGCCTATCTCTATGACTTTGCCAAATGCTTTCAGAATATTGTACAAGCCACCGGCTACACTCCCCGTATTTTCAGATTCCCCGGCGGCAGTGTCAATTCTTATAACCGCAATCTGGCGTGGACTCTGGTTACCGAAATGGAACGCAGAGGATTTGTGTATTACGACTGGAATGTTACCTCAGAAGATGCTGCAGGTGCCACCACTTACGAAGATCAGCTAAACGAACTCATTACCCAATCCCAAAATAAATCCCGCATCATTGCATTGATGCACGACACAGATGCCAATCCGTGGATTGCCGACCTGGTTCGGGATTATATTGGTCATATGAAGGCTTTGGGATATCATTTTGCATCTTTAGATCCCTCGGTTCAACCTGTGCAGTTCCCCCTGCCGTAACACACTCTGAACCCAACGCAATTTCAGAAAGGATTTTGAAACTTGGAAACAAAAAACGTATTTCAAACCCTAGAATTTGATAAAATTTTAAACCGCGCCAAAGAATATGCCGTGTTGGAAGAAACCAAGGAGAACATTCTCTCCCTCAAGGCAGAATCCTCTTTAGGCGCTGTTTCCCGTCTGCTTAGCCAAACAGAAGCGGCAATGTCTCTTTTGGTGAAAGCAGGAAGTCCCCCCATTGATTCCTTCGGGGAAATGAGAGGCATTATCAAACGGTTATCCATCGGTGGTTCCCTGTCTCAAAAAGAGCTGCTTTCCACTGCCAGTCTTCTAAAATCTTCCCGCTCGCTGAAAGAATATTTTGCCGATAACAAAACCGAAATTTTCTCCGATTACGAATACCGTCTCACCACACAAAAACGGTTGGAAGACGAAATTTTTATGAAGATTATTTCGGAAGACGAAGTGTCGGACAATGCCAGCGACGAACTTTATAAAATCCGCCGGCAAAAAATTTCCGCCAACAACAAAATCAAAGAAACTCTGCAGAAATTCACGAATTCTTCCAACTATAAAAAATTCCTGCAAAATGCGGCAGTTACCTTACGAAATGACCGTTATGTGTTGCCCGTAAAACAGGAATACCGAAACGAAATTCCGGGATTAGTGCATGATTCTTCCGACTCGGGAGCAACCGTGTTTATTGAACCCATGGCAATCGTCACCTTAAACAATGAGCTTCGTGATTTGGAATCCAAAGAAAAAGAAGAAATTGCCAAAATCCTCATTTATTTAAGCGGTCAGCTTTCGGGCATCTGGGAAGAAATTGAAGTTGCTTACGGACTGATTTTAGACCTGGATTTCATTTTCGCAAAAGCCAAATACAGCCGTTCTTTGAAAGGCGAAATCCCCCTCTTAAACGATCAGGGAAAAATCAATTTAAAAAAAGCACGTCACCCTCTCTTAAATCCCGAAACCGCCGTTCCCATTGATATTGAAATCGGTGACGGATGCGATACCTTAGTCATCACAGGTCCCAACACGGGCGGAAAAACCGTGTCTTTAAAAACATTGGGCCTTCTCACGTTAATGGTGCAGAGCGGTTTTGCAATCCCGGTATTTATGGGAAGCGAAATTGCAGTATATGAACAAATTTTTGCCGATATCGGTGACGAGCAGAGCATTGAACAGTCTTTATCCACGTTCTCCTCTCATATGACGAGAATTGTGTCCATCTTAAAAAATGCTACTTTTGGAAGCCTTGCCCTCTTTGATGAGTTAGGTGCAGGCACCGACCCCACCGAAGGTGCGGCACTTGCCATTGAAATTATTGAGTATTTACGCAAACGGGGTGTGACCGTGGCGGCAACCACCCACTATCCTGAGCTGAAATTATATGCTCTTTCCCAAAACGGCGTGCAAAACGCCTCTTTAGAGTTCTCTGTAGAAACGCTGATGCCCACATATCGCTTGATTATGGGTATGCCCGGGAAAAGTAACGCCTTTGCCATTTCCAAACGTTTAGGCCTATCAGACGAAGTTTTAGAGGCAGCCGAAAAACGACTCTCCGCCGATGCCATCCGCTTTGAGGATGTGTTAACCGTCATCGACGAACAAAGAATCAAAGCAGAAAAAGATCAGCAGGAAGCTGAACTCTTAAAAGAAAAGATTCGTGTTT
Source organism: Oscillospiraceae bacterium (assembly GCA_015068645.1). Classification (NCBI taxonomy): domain Bacteria; kingdom Bacillati; phylum Bacillota; class Clostridia; order Eubacteriales; family Oscillospiraceae; species Oscillospiraceae bacterium. Next base: position 95,058 of record SVKD01000008.1, on the reverse strand, counting down.
TGGAAGAAGAACTTTCCTCTAAAAAAGATGATGCGTTGGCGAAAAACCGTGAAATTATTGAAAAAGCACGGCAACAAGCGATGGAAATCATCGAAGAAGCCCAGGAAAAGGCGGAAGGCATCATCCAGAAATTAAATCAGGAAGCAAAAAATCAAAGAGACCGTGCAAAAGCTGTTGGGGAAGCCAGAAAACAACTGGCAGAAGAACGGCAGAAGCAGGCGCAGAAACTTGCCAACGAAGAAAAGAAAAAACAAAACCCCTTAACCCCCAAAGAATTAAAAATCGGTATGACGGTGATGATGGATGATTTCGACACTCCCGTTACCGTGGACATTCTGCCGGACGATAAGGGAAATCTCACCGTGTTAGCAGGAATTATGCGTATTAAAACCAACATCGCAAACCTGTCCCGCTGTGAAGCGAAAAAGCAAAAGCAGCAACACAGTCCCTATCGGAATGCCAGTGCCAGAGGCAAAGAAATCCGTCCCGAACTGGACCTTCGGGGTATGAATTTGGAAGAAGCAGAATACGTGACCGAAAAATTCATCGACGATGCAGTATTAGCCAACATTCCTTCCGTGGTGATTATTCACGGGAAAGGCACCGGAGTGCTTCGTGCAGGCATCCATCAGTTATTAAAGAAAAACAGATCGGTAAAATCCTTCCGCTTAGGAAACTTCGGTGAGGGCGAAGCAGGGGTTACCATTTGTGAAATGAAATAAGGAGTTTTTTAATATGAATGCAATCGGCGTAACAAACAAACATCAGTTTACCGTGACCGAAAGCCACACCGCAATCACCTTAGAAAGCGGAAATGCACGGGTGTTATCCACTCCCTATTTAGTGGCTATGCTGGAAAAAGCGGCACATGAACTGTGCTTCCCCTATCTGGAAGACGGTACCGCTACAGTTGGCACCGAAATGAATGTAAAACACCTAGCTGCCACTCCCGTTGGAATGAATGTGACAGTTTCTGCCACTGTGACCGAATGGGAAGGACGAAAAATTGTCTTCTCGGTGGAAGCCTTTGACGAAACGGAAAAAATAGCAGAGGGAACTCACACTCGTTTCATTGTTATGAAAGAAAAATTTCAGTCCCGATGCGATGCAAAGAACGGCCTCGACAAATAAAAAATCATAACGCAACACAAAAAATCGCAGTGAAATTCACTGCGATTTTTGTTATTTTTATTTATTTTTCGGCATTATAGAAGCAATCCGATTCCCATTTTAAGGGATTGGTTTCGATATATTCCGCTATTTTCAGATAATCTCGTTCATCACGGATAATATGGTCATGGAAAGAGCGTTGCCACACATTTTCGCCACATTCTTTATTACAGAATCGCTTGAAAGTGCTGACAAAATTTGAAAGCAAAGATTTTGTAGGGACCGACGTCCTCGGCGGTCCGTTGTCGCTATCTGCGATTTGTATCAGCAGGTGAATATGATTTGGCATAATCACATATTTTGTAATTGATATATTATCATAAAAATTGCACATAGACAAAAGATGTTTATTTGCTATTTTCCCGTATGGATATAGTATGTTTTGCGGGGCGTCGAGGACGTCGCCCCCTACAATAATTTCAGACAAAATTTTACGTCTGTCTTTCGTGCAGATTGTTACAAAATATGCACCCGGTCGGGAATAATCATAATCCTGTAATCGTGTTGGTTTTCTATTTGGTAATTCCATCTCTTACAGCACCGTTAATTCCTTCTCCAGCTTGGTGGTGGAATAGAGTTTCCCGTCTTCCAGATAGCAGGTATCCTCAATACGGATGCCGAATTCCCCGGGCAGATAAATTCCCGGTTCGTTGGAAAATACCATGCCGTTCTCGAAAATTTCGGTACTGGAATGCCCCAACGTGGGATGCTCGTGAATTTTCACGCCAACGCCGTGTCCTAAGCTATGGCCAAACACACCTTTGTAACCGCTATTTTCAATATAATTACGGGCAATTTTGTCTGCATCGGAACAGGCTTTGCCCACACCGATAAAATCTTTTGCCAGATTGTGTGCGGTCAACACCGTTTCATAGGCGTGGCGGGCTTTATCAGACACTTTTCCGAAGAAAGAAGTTCTGGTCACGTCCGAGCAATACCCCTCATACACACATCCGAAATCACAAAGAAGTGCATCCCCTGCTTCCAACTTCCGATGGGAAGGTTCTCCGTGCGGCATTGCGGCGTGGTCTCCAAACAAAATAATGGTGTCAAAAGAGGTTTTCTGTGCACCCAGTTTTGCCATCTGATATTCCAGTTCTGCCTTTAGCTCCTGCTCGGTAACCCCTTCTTTCACAAAGGTGAGCATTGTTAAATAGGCATTATCCGCAATCCGTTGTGCCTGTTGGAGTTTGAATAATTCCGAGGCATCTTTGATCAATCGGATATCCATAATCATGGATTTCACATTGGGGAAATCGGTATCGGGAAAATGGTCTAAAAGCATCTTATAAAAATGCACGGTTAAAAATTGCTGTTCAATATACACGGTGGATTCCGTCATCAGCTCTTTTAATTTAGATACCAAAGACCCCTCCGCCATCACCGTAAAGCCTGCCTCATTTTCTTTTGCAGCTGTTTCATAACGAAAATCAGTTAACAAATATGCTTTTTGATGGGTGATATACAAATGAATGTTGGAAGAATTGATTCCCGAAAAATAAAAGCAATTCTTCGGGTCGCTGACCAAAATCCCCTCTTGTTCTTTTAATTGATCTCTTAATTTTTGAAGACGTGATTGGTAAAACTGTTTCATCTTATTTTCCTTATTTCAGATTGTTAAAATAGTTTGCCATACTAAGGGCATCCTTGTCCTGCGTTCCAGCGGATTCGCAGATAATCATGGGTGTGAATCCTTTTTCATAAACCGCTTCTAAAAAGGGCTCGTAATCAGGCCCGAACCGGGTGTCTTCAAAGGTCAGATGCCGTTTTTCCCCCTGATTGGTATATTCAATTTTAGAAAAATGGCAATGAAAGATTTTCGCTTTCTCTCTGCCCAACTTTTTCTCCATTTTATTGAGTAATGTAAGATAATCTTCTTTGGTTTTCAAGCTTCCCAAGGTTCTGCAATTAAGATGTCCGAAATCAATGGCAGGAAGTAACATTTCGTGAGTGGTGCAAAGTTTTATTACCTCATCAAAATCCCCTAACTGATTGATTTTCCCCATCACCTCAGGACAAAGATAAATTCCTTCATACCCTTCTTCTTTGGCACGTGCCAAGGTTTTATGCAGGGTGTCCAAAGACAGCTCGTATGCTTTGGCTCTGGTCATTTTGGCACAGGAGCCGGAATGGACCACAATACGGTCTGCCCCCATTTCTTTTGCCACCCGAAAACACGCTAAAAGATACTCCACACTCTTTTCCCGCTTTTCAGGATCGGTGGAAGAAAGGCTCACATAATACTGACTGTGAATGGATAAATGCACTCCGTGTTTTTTAGCTTCTTCTCCTAAAATACGGGCACTGTCCATAGAAATATGAACCCCTTTATTGCATTGATATTCATAACCGTTTAAGCCCAGTTCGGCAAGGTATTTCGGCCTATCCAAAGAAGATTTATGTCCGTCGTTATAATATTGTTCACTATTTCCGCCGGGACCAAATATAATGCTCATAACAAAATTAGTTCCTTTTGATAATTTTTTTCTCCAAAGAGCGACGAAGTCCCATTCCACGACCTTTATCAGTTCCGTATGGCTCCACCATCCCACAGCGGATGCCAAGCAGCTTAGCGCATAAAATGTCGGTAAAAAATTGGTCACCCACCAACAGAACTTCCTTTTTCGCATAGCCTTTTATCAGCTTTTTCAAACGAAACGGCAAGGGCTTTAAAGAATACCCATGTGCTTCGATTTTATGCTCACCGAAAGCTTTTTCAATACGGTGGGTTTTCCCGTTGGATGCAACCATAACCCGAACGCCAGAATTTCTGATTGCTTCCACCAATAAAACACGTTCCGGCAGAATAAAATCACTCTGCGCCTGAATCAAAGTGGCATCTGCATCCCAAATCAGCAGACGGATATGATGCTGTTGTAAAAACGCAGGAGTAACCTCCTCCACATTTTTGAAAAGAAAATCAGGTTGCATACTCATAGAAATCCCTCATAAACTTTTTTGCTCTTTGGTTATTGTAATGATTTTTACGATTCGGAAGAATTTTCCATTCTCACACCTTGCTATTTTACCATATTTTCTAAAAAATTTCAATAGAATTGATAAAAAAACATTGACAAACCAACTTTCTTTTGATATAATACCACTGTTGCAAACATAAAAGTTTGTATGCGCCTTTACCTCAGCTGGATAGAGGGTTCGGCTACGAACCGAAATGTCGGGGGTTCGAGTCCCTCAAGGCGCGCCAAGAAAAGAGCAGATGCCATAAGGTGTCTGCTTTTTTATTGCCTAAGTGCCGCAGGGGGACTCGAACACTGAGAGGGCAACGAGCGTTACAAAAACCATTTGGGGAATGGTTTTTAGCGAAGTTGGTGCGAAGACGGGTACCGAAGCCGTAGGCTTGGGTCGTCAAGCTATGAAGGTGCGAAGCAACTGTGTCCCTCAAGGCGCGCCAATAAAAAAAGCCGAAGAGGGACTCGAACACTGAGAGGGCAACGAGCCAAAAAATCCGTACATAAAATGTGCGGATTTTTTACTTATTCACTGTTCCTTCTTCACTCTTCCCTAACCACCGTCGTGTACGGATTTTAAAGGAATAAGTAATAGTGAAGATGGAAGAAGTTTTTTACCCCTCACAAAACACGAACAAATATTCGCATTTTTTATTGACATTTATTAAAAAAAGGTGTATGATAACAAATAGGTAACAAGAAAGGAGGAACCGAAGATGAACGCTATGGAACGCATCGCAGGGTTAGTGGAAGAAGTAATTTACTATAACGACGAAAACGGCTATGGCGTAATTGCTTTGGAAACCTCCGATGACTATGTGAATGTGGCAGGCAATCTGCCCATGATTGCCGAAGGAGAAAGCATTATTGCATACGGAAAATGGGTAGAGCACCCCAAATTCGGCACTCAATTTCAATGTGAATACTACGAGCCTCATTTTGAGCAGGATACTGCTTCCATTTATAAATTTCTATCCAGCGGATTTATCCGTGGTGTGGGACCAGCCACAGCGAAAAAAATTGTGGACGAATTCCGCGAAGAAACATTAAATATCATTGAAATTTACCCGGAACGCTTATCCGAAATTTCTGGAATTTCTCTCACCAAAGCAATGGATATCCACAGAGACTACATGAAGAAAATCGAAGTGCAGAATGTAGTGTCCTACTTTATGAAATTCGGGTTATCCCCCACCATTGCGGTAAAGGTGTACAACACCTTGGGAAGCGGTGCTATCAAGCTCTGCAACCAAAATCCGTATATCATCTGCGAACGGGTGGAAAAAATCGGATTTTTAACCGTGGATAAAATTGCGGAAGAAATGGGAATCCCGAAAAACTCTATGGAGCGTCTCAAATCAGGCGTTACATACTTGATGTATCAGGCAGCTTACAATGGACACACTTGTTTCCCAAAAGAAGAACTTGTTACCGAGGCAAAATCACTTCTGGACGTAGGCGAAACGGAAGTGGAAAATGCGTTGTCTCTGCTGTTAATGGAAGGCAGACTGATTAACGTGAAAAAAGAGGGGATCGTCTTCTACTCTCTCCCCCATTTTTATATGGCAGAAAGCTATATTGCTGCAAGACTTCAGATTCTAAAGCAAAGCAAATGTGAAGATTTATCCAAAAAATTGGATATTGACGACCTTTGCGATGTTTCCCTATCTTCGGAACAGAAAGAAGCCCTCACCGAAGCCTTAAAACAAAAAGTGTTTATCATCACAGGGGGGCCAGGAACAGGAAAAACCACAGTAATCAAAAGCTTACTGACTGCCTTTGATGCGCTCAATAAAAAAGTGATTTTAGCAGCTCCCACAGGCCGTGCCGCCAAGCGGATTTCGGAAGTGACGGGCAAAAACGCCAAAACCATTCACCGTCTGTTGGAAGTGAAACAGGTAGGCGGAGAACGTCCTCAATTTGAGAGAAATGAGCAGAATCCCGTGCGGTGCGATGTGGTGATTGTGGACGAAATGTCTATGACAGATTCTTTGCTGTTTGAATCCTTTTTGCGGGCATTTACAGAAAAAACAAGAATCATTATGGTGGGAGACTGCGACCAGCTGCCTCCCGTGGGTGCAGGAAACGTGTTAAAAGATATGATTGCATCGGGTGTGATTCCCACCATTAGTTTTCATCAGATTTTCCGACAGGAAAACGCTTCCCAGATTGTGGAAAACGCTCATCGTATTTTAAACTTCACGGAACCTGTATATAACGGAGAGGGCAGCGACTTTTTCTTTGTGGGAAGTCCAAACGGAGAAGCCACGGTTGCAACCGTTTGCGATCTGGTGGAAAACCGTCTTCCCAAGTTTTTAAATATCTCTCCCGATAAGATTCAGGTATTAACGCCCATGAGAAAAAGTGTGCTGGGGTCGGTTGCTTTAAACAATGCCCTAAAGCAAACTTTAAATCCCGTGCGGGAAAAACAACCGCAAAAATCAGCAAACGGCTATGTATTTTCCAAATTTGACCGTGTGATGCAAACTAAAAACGATTACGAAATCGAATGGGAAACCGAAGACGGTTATCGCGGGCAAGGCATCTATAACGGAGATATGGGTGTGATTACCGATATCGACCCCGAAAACAAGGAAATGACCATTCTCTTTGATGAAGATAAAATTGTCTGCTACGACTTTATGAAATTGGAAAATTTGGAGCTTGCCTACGCAGTGACGGTGCATAAAAGTCAGGGCAGCGAGTTTGATGCGGTGGTAATACCGCTGGTGTATGGTTATCCCCAGTTGATGACACAGAATCTGTTATACACCGCCGTGACCCGTGCCAAAACCTTTGTGTGTATCGTGGGACGAAAATCCTGCGTGACGGGAATGATTCACAACAATACCGAGCAAAAACGATATACCAACTTAACAGAATTTTTATTGGAGGCGGAAGAAGTTCCGTTTTAAGAAAGACCATCTTCTTGTAGGGACAGATGCCCACATCTGTCCGCTCCATTCATTGTACAATTCAAAACACGGGACGGTGTGGGCACCGTCCCCTACAAAAGGGGTGCACTTTTAACACAAATACAAAAAAGGATTGGAATCTATTAAAAGATTCCAATCCTTTTTATTTCTCAATTCATATTTTAGCGGAAAAACAATTCAGATGTATCGGTAGTTTCATAATCGGCATCGTCCATAAAGGTCCATCTTTCGCTGTCATACGTACACCGAATGGTATAGTAGGAATATTCAATAGGTTCACTCTCCATAACCTGGTTTGCAGGATAATAAACCTTAAGTTCTAAAAGATATTCTGTGGGGGATACCTGCGTAAAGGAATGTTCTGCAATTTCATGGTACCAACCATCCAACGCCTGCAGTGAGCCAGTGATATACAGTTGCCCGTCAATATCCTCGGGATTCATTACTTCTACAAATCGTGTTGCCAATTCGGGAGAGAATCTCTGATATACTTCATCCTTTAAAGTATCCGCATCACAAATCGTTTCATGCACAACGGGAACAGTGCAAAGCATCTCATCCAACAGCTTGTGCTCATACTCAGAGGAAACAAATCTGGTATTTACAAGCCATTCATAATAAAACGTGTTTGCTTCCAAAAACTGCTCATAAATTTCTTCGGTATCAACAGCTACCGGTATCGTTTCATCCACAACAGGCTGAGGTGGGGTAAGACGATTGGAAGAACAAGCTGTCAACACCATTACAATCACTATGCTAATAATCCAAAAATAATTCTTGCATTTCATAAAATTTCTCCTTATCCTGATAAAAATCAATCATTTTCTGCTTTCCATACGTTACCAACAGTATAGCATAGTTTTAAAAATTTTGTCAAGAGAAAAAAGGATTGGAATCTATTCAAAGATTCCAATCCTTTTTGATTTGTAATATCAAAATGCGAGCAGATACTAAAAAATTAGTACATTCCGCCCATACCGCCCATGCCGGCAGCAGGAGCTGCAGCTTCGGGTTCTTTAATATCAGCAACCAGGCTTTCAGTGGTTAATACCATAGAAGCCACAGATGCTGCATTCTGCAGAGCATTTCTGGTTACTTTGGTGGGGTCAACGATACCGGTTTCCAGCATATCCACATATTCTTCAGTTAACGCATTGTAGCCCACGTTTTTCTTCTGGGATAACACTTTATCCACGATAACGGAACCTTCCACGCCTGCGTTTTTCGCAATCTGACGAACAGGTTCTTCCAATGCTTTTAACACAATTTTCACACCGGTTTTTTCGTCGCCTTCAGTTTTTGCAACCAGTTTTGCCACTGCGGGCAGAGCATTTAAGAAAGCGGTACCGCCCCCTGCAACAATGCCTTCTTCCACAGCTGCTTTGGTTGCAGCCAAAGCGTCTTCAATACGGAGTTTCTTTTCTTTCATTTCGGTTTCGGTTGCAGCACCAACACGGAGCACTGCCACGCCACCGGAGAGTTTTGCCAGTCTTTCCTGGAGTTTTTCTTTATCAAATTCAGAAGTGGTTTCTGCAATCTGTGCTTTAATCTGGGAAACTCTTGCTTTGATTGCTTCTTTATCACCTGCACCGTCAACAATGATGGTGTTTTCTTTCTGAATTTTTACCTGTTTTGCACGACCTAACTGGAAAATGGTGGTTTCTTTTAAGTCTAAGCCTAATTCATCGGAAATCACTTCACCGCCGGTTAAGATGGCAATATCCTGAAGCATTGCTTTTCTTCTGTCACCAAAGCCGGGAGCTTTTACGGCAACGCAGGTAAAGGTACCTCTTAATTTATTTAAAACCAAGGTAGTCAGCGCTTCGCCTTCAATATCTTCCGCTACGATGACCAGTTTTTTGCCCTGCTGAACAATCTGTTCCAACAAGGGCAGTAAATCCTGAATGGAGCTGATTTTCTTATCGGTGATTAAAATGTATGCATCATCAATGATTGCTTCCATTTTATCAGTATCGGTTACCATATAGGGGGAAATGTAACCACGATCAAACTGCATACCTTCCACCACTTCGCATAAGGTTTCTGCGGTTTTGGATTCTTCCACGGTGATAACGCCGTCTGCAGTTACTTTTTCCATAGCGTCTGCAATCAAGGTGCCGATATATTCATCTGCTGCAGAGTTTGCTGCAACTCTTGCGATGTCTTCTTTGCCTTTAATTTTTCTGGAATTTTTCTTGATTTCTTCCACAGCGGTGGCAACTGCTAAAGCAATCCCTTTTCTTACGATCATGGGATTTGCACCTGCTGCAATATTTTTTAAGCCTTCACGAACCAGTGCCTGTGCCAGTAAGGTAGCGGTAGTGGTACCGTCCCCTGCCACGTCGTTGGTTTTGGTTGCAACTTCTTTTACCAGCTGTGCGCCCATATTTTCAAAGGGGTCTTCCAGCTCGATTTCTTTTGCGATGGACACACCGTCATTGGTGATTAAAGGTGCTCCGAATTTTTTATCTAAAACCACATTTCTGCCTTTAGGGCCTAAGGTGATTTTTACGGTATCAGCCAACTGGTTAATACCGCGTTCTAATGCTTTTCTGGCTTCTTCGCCATAAATAATCTGTTTTGCCATTGGTATCTACTCCTTTTTTATCTGTTAAACAATTGTGAAAAAGAACTCTTTGTTGAAGTTCGAATACTAAAAGAATTAGTCTTCAACTTTTGCTAAAATGTCTGCTTGACGCAGTACGATATATTCGCAACCGTCTAATTTCACTTCGGTGCCTGCATATTTATTGGTGATCACTTTATCCCCAACTGCAACTTCCATCTTGATTTCTTTGCCGTCCACCATTCCGCCGGGGCCAACTGCTACAACCTCTGCCATCTGGGGTTTTTCTTTGGCACTTCCTGCTAAAATGATACCGCTTTTGGTGGTTTCTTCTGCTTCTACCATACGGATAACAACTCTGTCACCCAAGGGTTTTAAATTCATGTGTAATTCCTCCGATATACTTTATTTCCATAGGATTTTCGACAATTTTAGCACTCTTAGCTTTAGAGTGCTAATTCATTATAATCGAGGTTATCGATAATATCAATCATAGATAATCCTGTTTATTGAAGATTAACATCGTTTTTCTTTGTTTTTCTTTTATTTTTATTGTTTTTTAGAGCTTTTCCGTTTTTTGGCAATTCTTAACAATCTGAAATTTTTTTGCATATTTTTGCATAAAAAAGGAGAGCTTTCACTCTCCTTTTTTCGATTCAATTTCAGATGCCCTTGTAGGGCTCCAACGAACAGTGATTCTCAAAGAATCAAATTACATAATAGCACTCATCATATTGCCTGCTGCTTTGATTGCTGCCGGTGTACACAGAGGAATTGCAACAACAAAAGTAATTAAATAGAATGCCGCAAAAGTGATAACACAGCTGATAAACATTGTGTAGGGGACAGAATCCTGATTTAATGCAGCGGAATAGGGTAATACAGAGCTCATCAGGAAATTTCCGAAAACGCATCCTACCATTGCAACAGCAGGCGGAACCAAAAATGCAGACAGAAGACTTCCCATGATATTGCCACTTGCCAAGGAAACAATATTAACAGAGAAGAAGAAAGATACGATAATGCCTAAGAGAATAAACGGAATGCATACTAAGCTGTTCACAGCAGATAATTTGAGCATACTCTTATAATCTGTCTGACCTTTGAACATTTTTACAACCAGCATCATAATTCCGGGAAGAATAAATGCCATACCTGCAGTTGCAATCAATGCAATAAATAATACCAACGGGATAGAATAGCTGATCTGCTGAGCTACCTGAGCTGCCATAAGGTTACCCATACCATTTGCACCGCTCATATTACCCATTCCTGCCATAGCACCAAGTTGGTTTGCCGCACCCCCTGCAGCAGTCATCGCAGTACGGAATATTCCGTTCACTTTCCCTGCCAGCAATGCTGCCAAAATGGAAACCAGAATTGCCTGAATTCCAATAATGATATAAGTCGGCAACAAATTGCCGTTTCTTAAAAATTCGCTGGTAGCGGATACCGGTTTTTTAAACAGATTTAAAAACAGCTGCCAAACATCCTTCATCGCCGTACCGAATGCACTGGGAGCCTGCGGTACCGGAGGTGCCGGAGGTGCATAATATGTAGCGCCGGGTGCTGCCTGAGGTGTGGGCTGAGGAGCTGCCTGAGGTGCAGGTTGGGGAGCAGCCTGAGGTGCTGCCTGAGGTGCAGGTTGGGGAGCAGCCTGAGGTGCTGCCTGAGGTGCCGCTGCAGTACAGGAACAAACCTCTCCATCTGCTAACTGTTTTCCGCAATACTTACAAAATGCCATAATCTTACCCTCCTAAGATTTCTTAATATATTTCTTATTTTTATGCAAAAAATAACAATGATGCTCACAAATTCTGTCAATAAATTTTTTTTGCCATAAATTTCTTTACGATTCTATCTTAGCATAATAAACTCACAAAAGTCAAGTATATTACTAAAATAGTCCTCCTGATACCAAATTGTTATCTTCCTGTAACATAATATGGTGCCACAGTAACAAAAAAGGAGAGCACTGCTCTCCTTTTTTTACTTTTTAATAAAGCAACTTAGATGCCTGTCTCTGAAGTTTATCCCACTTAGGTTCGGTAATTGGAAATACAACCAATCTGGACAGTAAGTAGTATACCAGAAGCATTGCAATGCTGATTGCTAAGATTGCATAAACCCGTTTATCAGGATCGAAACCATTCACTTCGGAGATGGTTGCACACATTAACAGGTAACCGAACAGATAACCAATCATAGCTACCAAAATGCCCCATCTGGTGCTCATGCCAAAACCGCCAATGTGGGAGAATACACCTTTATAATAGGTGCCTGCATTTTCGCCGGTCAGAATTAACACTAAAAGAATACCAACTAAAATGAAGGGAACTGCTACAAAACCGGTCACAGCGGATACTTTCAGTTCTGTATCAAAGCTGGTGGTTCCTTTGAAGATTTTTGCCACCAACATCTTCACGCCTGCAAATGCAGCGGATAATCCAACGGTTCCAAACAATCCAACTAAAATAACAAGGAACACATTCACATACTGTTGCTGAGTTGCAATCTGTTGCTCTAAAATGTATTCAGAACTCATACCGGACATCTGAGCAAGTCTCACTGCCCAATTGCTCTTCAAATCAGCGTTATGTTGACAAGCAAGTATAACCAACAATAAAGTTACCACAATTGCCTGCAGACCAATCATAATAAATGCATGATTTCTGGTGCCGTTCTGAATGAACTCGGAAACAGCAGTCACGGGTTTTTTGAACAGATTCAAAAACAGATTCCAGCAATCTTTCATAATACCGCCAAAATCAAAGGATGATTTCGGAGCAGGAGTTGTGGGGGGATAGTACGCTCCGGCAGGTGCGGGCTGGGGTGCCGGCTGGGGTGCAGGCTGTGGAGCTGCGGGCTGGGGTGCAGCTGCAGCAGCGGTGGTACAGCTGCAAACTTCGCCGTCTGCCAACTGTTTACCGCAATAATTACAAAATGCCATAATGGTAACCTCCTAATAGATTCCAAATTTATATGATATTTTTTATGCAAAATAAAAAAGCTCTATGTCTGCATCGATAATCTTCTTCATTTCAAAAAATACAGACAACTTCTTGAAATCATAATACCATAATATTCCTTAAAAAGTCAAGTATATTACCAAAATAGTCCCCCTGATACCAAATTGTTATCTTCCTGTAATAAAAAGAGCTGTGGAATTGGCAAATCTACCAATTCCACAGCCTTTTTTTATGCAAAATTACAATGTTAAAATTATGCTAATCTTGCTTTTAAGTTTTCCAGTTCAGCTGCTAATTCTTTGGGCAGTCTGTCACCGAATTTTGCGAAGAATTCGCCAATACCTTTGGTTTCTTCTAACCAAACTTCTTTATCAACGCTTAACAGTTCATCTAATACTTCGTCAGCAATATCTAAACCGGTTAAGTCTAAATCTTCTTTCTTGGGCAGGTAACCGATTGCAGTTTCTACTGCATCAACTTCGCCGGCACATCTTGCTAAGATCCAGTTTAACACACGAACGTTGTCACCAAATCCGGGCCAGATGAATTTGCCGTCTGCATTGGTTCTGAACCAGTTAACGTGGAAGATTAAGGGCAGTTTGTCAGTTTTGGTGCCCATATCTAACCAATGCTGGAAGTAGTCACCCATATTGTATCCGCAGAAGGGAATCATAGCCATGGGGTCACGACGAACCACGCCAACTGCACCTGCAGCTGCTGCGGTAGTTTCAGATGCCATGGTAGCACCCATGAATACACCGTGGTTCCAGTTGAAGGACTGGTATACCAGGGGAGCAGTTTTTGCACGTCTGCCACCGAATACGATTGCGGACAGGGGTACACCTGCGGTGGATTCAAATTCGGAAGAGATGCAGGGGCACTGACAAGCAGGAGCGGTAAATCTGGAGTTGGGATGTGCACCTTTTACGCCGGATTCGGGAGTCCAGGGGTTACCTAACCAGTCGGTACCGGTTGCAGGAGCGTCACCATCCATACCTTCCCACCATACAGTGTTGTCATCTTTTAAGAACACGTTGGTGAAGATGGTGTTTTTCATAGTGGTAGCCAATGCGTTGGGGTTGGTTTTGTTGGAGGTACCGGGAGCAACGCCAAAGAAACCAGCTTCGGGGTTCATAGCCCACAGTCTGCCGTCTTCACCAACACGAATCCAAGCGATATCATCACCTACGGTATATACTTTGTAACCTTTTAAAATAGCGGGAGGAATTAACATTGCCAGGTTGGTTTTACCACAAGCAGAGGGGAACGCTGCAGCAATGTATTTCACTTCGCCTTTGGGATTTTCTAAGCCTAAGATGAGCATATGTTCTGCCATCCAGCCTTCTTTTCTGCCCAGGTAGCTTGCAATTCTTAATGCTAAGCATTTTTTACCTAAAAGCACGTTTCCGCCGTATGCGGAGTTGATGCTCCAGATGGTGTTGTCCTGGGGGAAATGCATAATATATCTTTCATCGGGGTTTACATCTTTACAAGCGTGTAAACATTTGGTGAAATCTGCGCTGTCACCCAGCTGTTTTTCAGCCTGGATACCAACACGGGTCATAATAGCCATGTTTAATACAACATAAATGCTGTCGGTGATTTCGATACCAACTTTAGAGAAGGGAGATCCTAACACACCCATGATGAAAGGAATTACATACATGGTTTTGCCGGCCATGGAACCATCGAACAGTTTGCCTAATTTTTCGTAAGCAGCTTTGGGGTCCATCCAGTTGTTGGTGGGACCAGCTTCTTCTTCGCTGGTTGCACAAATGAAGGTTCTGTCTTCTACACGAGCAACGTCGTTCTGAGCAGTTCTGTGATAGAAACATCCGGGTAATTTTTCCTGGTCTAATCTGATCATTTCACCGGATTTGCAGGACTGTTCTCTTAAGCTTTCCAGCTGTTCTTCGCTACCGTCAATCCATACTACGTTTGCGGGTTTTACCAGGTTTTTCATTTCTTCAACCCAGCTTAACACAAATTTGTTGTCAGTCATCGTAATAACTCCTTTTTCATTCTATAATAAACTATATTTTTAATCAATTCTGAGGACGATTTTTTTGGAAAATCCTATCCTCACCCATTTTACCACTAATATATCACACTTTTTTTCTTTTGGCAAGTGTTTTGGTAGATTTTTTTGATTTTTTTTGGTTTCTTTTGATTTTGTTTGTTTCTGCAATTACATTCTTCGAGAAGCGGTTATTTTCCCTGCTGACACATCAGGTCGCTTAGCTTACAAAAATCTACAAGAGAAAGCTTTTCGCCACGGATAGTTTCAGATAAACCGCAAGCGGTAATGAAACCCACCGCTTCCTCACGGGAAAGGGAAAAACTTTGCATCAGACAGTTGGACAAGGTTTTTCGTCTGTTGGAAAATGCCGATTTCACCACTGAGAAAAAGTGTTTTTCGTTTTTGGGTGAAACCGCTTTTTCATGGCGGAAAGACAGTTTCATCACCGCAGAGGTTACCTTCGGAATAGGGTCAAAGGCTTCAGGCGGCACGGTAAAGAGAAGTTCGGTATCACAATGGTAATTACAAAACACCGAAATGGCACCGTAATCCTTTTGGGTGTGGTCGGCACAGATTCTTTTTGCCACTTCCAATTGCACCATCACGGTCAGGCTTTTTAATCCGCAAGGGTTTTCTACCAATTTGGTGATAATAGGAGTGGTAATATAATAAGGTAGATTTGCCACCACAATCATATTGTCGGTAACGATTTTGGAAAGGTCGGTTTCTAAAATATCTGCATTGATGATGGTGAAATTATCACGGTTACCGTGTTTTTTCACCAGATTGTGGTACAAACGGTCATCAATTTCCACTGCAACCACATTTCTTGCCCGTTCTACCAACAAATCTGTCACAGCACCCAGACCGGGCCCGATTTCCAACACGTCGGTATCTTTGTTCACACCCGATTGGGTTACAATATTATCAATCACGGAATCATCCTGCAAAAAGTTCTGTCCCAATGATTTTTTCGCCACGATTTTTGCCATACCGTTTCCTTCCTCTCTGTCTATTCACAAAAAATTCCTGAAAATCCTCATATATATCATAACACAAAACCGTCCATCTGTCAAATAAGATTACACATATTTTTCTAATTTGTTTTCCTGCGACGCAATATAAAAAAAGTCCCTCAGAAAACGATCTCCTGAGGGACTTTTCCATGTTTTAATTATTTGCTTTCCAGATATTCTTTGATGGATTTTGCAGCAGTTTTTCCTGCACCCATTGCCAAAATTACGGTTGCGGCACCGGTTACTGCGTCACCGCCGGCATACACAGCTTCTCGAGAGGTTTTGCCGTTATCATCGGTTACGATACAACCGTGAGAATTGGTTTCTAACCCCTGGGTGGTACTCTTAATCAGCGGATTGGGAGAAGTACCGATAGACATAATCACCGCATCCACGGGGAGTACAAATTCGCTGTCTTTCTTTTCAACGGGACGTCTTCTGCCGGATTCATCCGGTTCACCCAGCTCCATTTCCACGCATTTCATGCCGGAAACAAATTTATTTTCGTCACCCAAAATTTCTTTGGGGTTACAAAGCACTTTAAAGTGGATACCTTCTTCCATAGCGTGTTCCACTTCTTCTTTTCTGGCAGGCATTTCGTCTAAAGAACGACGGTATACAATATACACGTTTTCCGCACCCAAACGTTTTGCACAACGGGCAGCATCCATTGCAACGTTACCACCGCCTACCACTGCCACGTTTTTCGCGTGCAGAACGGGAGTTTTGGAATCCTCACGATAGGCTTTCATTAAGTTCACACGGGTTAAGAATTCATTGGCGGAATACACACCGTTTAAATTTTCGCCGGGAATCTTCATAAATCTGGGAAGACCTGCACCGGATCCGATAAACACGGCATCAAACCCCTCGTCAAACAATTCGTCAACCGCTAAGGTTTTGCCAACCACTACATTGGTTTCAATTTTTACGCCAATCTGTTTTAATTTTTCAATTTCAGCCTGCACAATGGCTTTGGGCAGACGGAATTCGGGAATACCGTATACCAACACACCGCCTGCAACATGCAATGCTTCAAACACGGTGACATCATAGCCCTCTTTTGCCAAGTCCCCTGCACAGGTAAGACCTGCAGGACCGGAGCCGATCACGGCAACTTTTTTGCCGTTGGATTTGGTGTCAATGTGTTCTTCTTTGCTGTGTTCACGGTGCCAGTCTGCTACAAAACGTTCCAATCTGCCGATAGCAACAGGTTCTCCTTTGATGCCACGAACACATTTTGCTTCGCACTGCACTTCCTGAGGGCAAACACGTCCGCATACTGCAGGTAAAGAGGTGGATTGATTTAAAATCTGATAAGCACCTTCTAAGTCTTCTTCCTTAATCTTTTGGATAAAAGCAGGAATATCAATCGCAACGGGGCATCCGCCCACACAGGGTTTATGTTTACAGCCCAGGCAACGCTCTGCTTCGTCTTTCGCCTGTTCTAAGGTGTAACCCAAAGCTACTTCAGAGAAATTTTTATTGCGGATATCCGCCTCCTGATGAGGCATGGGATTTTTTTGTAAAGACATATTCGGCATCTTAGTTTACCCCCTTAAAGAGATTACAGCTTTCTTCGTGACGGTGACGTTCAAATCCGTGATACATACGGGAACGCTGAATTGCTTCGTCAAAATCTACCAGGTGGCCGTCAAAATCGGGACCGTCTACGCAGGCAAACTTAGTTTCGCCACCAACGGTTAATCGGCAACCGCCGCACATACCCGTTCCGTCAATCATCACGGGATTCATGCTAACGGTGGTTTTCACGCCGTATTCTTTGGTCAACTTACAAACGAACTTCATCATAATAAGCGGACCGATTACAATCACTTCGTCATACTGTTCGCCGCTTTCAATAAGGGCTTTCAATGCATCGGTTACTAAGCCTTTTTCTCCGTAGGAACCATCATCGGTCATCATACAAAGACGGCTGCTCACTGCCTTGAATTCGTCTTCTAAAATCACTAAATCCTTATTTCGAAATCCAACCACGGAATGCACTTCAGTACCCTGTTTATGGAGCGCCTTGGCAATGGGATATGCAATGGCACAGCCTACGCCACCACCCACAACAGCCACTTTCTTTAAGCCTTCAATCTTGGTGGGAACACCCAAAGGACCCACAAAATCGTGGAGGCATCCACCTTCGGGAATGTGGTTTAACATTTCGGTGGATTCCCCAACTACCTGGAAAATCACGGTTACGGTGCCGTTTACGGGGTCCGTATCCGCAACGGTTAAGGGAATACGTTCTCCGTTTTCGTCCACTCTTAAAATGATAAACTGACCGGGTAACGCTTTTTTTGCAACACGGGGAGCATTTACCGCAATTCTGGTTACGGTGGGGTTTAATTCTTCCCGCTTAATAATCTGAAACATCTAAAAAACCTCACTTTCGCATTCACAAGAATACCAAACTGTTTCATTTTTATATGAAGGATGTTGTATTTTGTTCTTTTTATAAGGTCAAAATCCTTTAAAATCAGTATACCATAAAACGCTCCCGTTTGTAAAGACATTTTTAAAAAAAGAAAACTTTTTTCCTTCTTTTGATTATTTCCAAAAATGGATAGAAATAATACATTATATAATTGACAGAATTAAAAATTTGTGTTATACTATTATGAACTGTTATGTACGGAAAAATTTTAACAACGGAGGAATATTGTGGCGAAAAAGAAAATACTGAAGGTAATTCCCTTAGGCGGTCTTCACGAAATCGGTAAAAATCTGACCGCTATTGAGTATGGAGATATCGGAATTTTAATTGATTGCGGGATTGCCTTTCCGGATGAGAATATGCTGGGCGTGGACCTAGTAATTCCCGACTATTCTTATATTGTCAAAAACCAACATAAATTCAAGGCATTGGTATTAACCCACGGGCACGAAGACCATATCGGCGGGATTCCCTATCTAATGAAAGATTGCTCCATTCCCGTGTTTGGCACCAAGCTGACCATCGGTCTTGTAAAATTCAAATTAAAAGAACATAATCTGCTCTCCAAGGTAGCCTTAAATCAGGTTTCTGCCGGAGACAAACTGAAATTCGGCGACATTACCGTGGAATTTATCCACACCAACCACTCTATCGCAGATTCGGTTGCCATCGCCGTGCACACCCCGGAAGGAATCATCCTGCATACCGGAGACTTTAAAATCGACACCACTCCCGTTACGGGAAATATGATTGACTTAGCACGCTTTGGGGAACTGGGCAAACAAGGAGTCACCCTCTTAATGAGCGAATCCACCAATGCGGAACGCCATGGTTACACCCAGAGCGAACGCTCAGTGGGAAAAGCCTTAAATGATATTTTTATCACCAATCCTAAAAAGAGAATTATTATTGCCACCTTTGCATCCAACGTGCATCGTGTGCAACAGATTATTGATGCTTCCGTCCGCTATAACCGTAAGGTTGCAGTTTCGGGCAGAAGTATGGAAAATGTAGTGCAGGTTGCTCAGGAGCTGGGCTATATGAAAATTCCCAAAGGCACCCTCATTGATATTGATAACATCAAAAATTACAACAACGAACATTTAACCATTATCACCACGGGAAGTCAGGGAGAACCCATGAGCGGTCTGCACCGTATGGCGTTTTCCGCCCATCGGAAGGTGGAAATCACCTCCAACGACTTGGTGGTGTTAAGCGCAAATCCCATTCCGGGAAATGAAAAACTGGTTTCCACCGTGGTAAACGAATTGTTTAAAAGAGGCTCCTCGGTGGTATATGATAATCTGGCGGATGTGCACGTTTCAGGTCACGCCTGCCAGGAAGAATTAAAACTGATGTTAGCTCTGACCAAACCCAAATACTTTATGCCCATCCACGGGGAATACAAGCACTTAATTCATCATAAAAATCTGGCAATGGAAGTTGGCATTCCGGAAGACCGTATTCATATTCTGCAACTGGGAAATGTGTTGCAAGTATCCAAAACACAGGTCAAACCTGCAGGCAGTGTCACATCGGGCAAAGTGTTTGTGGCAGGATTATCAGTTGGCGATGTGGGCAATATTGTGCTTCGTGACAGAAAACATTTGTCCCAAGATGGGCTGATTGTGATCGTGGTTTCCCTATCTTCGGAAACCGGACAAATTTTATCGGGCCCCGATATTATCTCCCGCGGCTTTGTATATATGAGAGACAGTGAGGATTTAATGGAAGAAACCCGTCAGGTTGCCAAGGAGGCGCTGGATACTCTCATTGCAAAAAAAGTGACCGACTGGGCAACACTAAAGAACGAAATGCGTTCTCAGGTGAGCACCTTCTTAAACAAGAAAACAAAACGCTCTCCCATGATTTTACCAATCATTATGGAAGTGTAAATTTTAAAAAAAGAAAACAACGAGGATTATCTTATGAAACGACTGCGACTGGCATTCGCCGTAATGGTTTGCAAATTTTTAATTGTGGTTGGAAAGCTGATGGGCACCAAAAGCTCTTCCGCACCCGGCAGAATTGCCCTAAAACTTTGCCCTGACGCTCTTCGGCTGCTTGCTCCGAAAATCAAACGAAAAATTATTTGCGTGTTGGGTACCAACGGAAAAACCACCACCAACAATATGATTAACACCCTGTTAACCGAATCCGGTAACATTACGGTGTGTAACACTGTGGGCGCCAATATGTTTGACGGTGTGGCAACCGCATTTATCAACGCTGCAGGAATGTTCGGTTCCTTAAATGCAGACTATGCCGTGCTGGAAATTGATGAAGCCAGCGCAAAAATTGTGTTTGACCACTTAAATCCCCACATCATTGTAATAACCAACCTGTTCCGTGACCAGATGGACCGTTACGGTGAAATTACCGAAACGTTGGAACAGCTTAAAATCGCGGTGAAAAAAGCACCGCAGGCAACTTTGGTGTTAAACGGGGATGACCCCATGTGTGCATCTTTTGTGAAAAGCGTGGAAAATCCTCACGTGATATACGGCGTTTCGGAAGAAACCAATCAGCCCAAAACCGAAACCAAAGAAGGCAGAACCTGTATGTTCTGCGGAGAAGAATTGTCATACAATTTCTATCATTACAATCAATTGGGTGACTTTTTCTGCACCGGTTGTGATTTCAAACGTCCCGAACCAGATTTCAGTGCAACCAACGTTTGGTTAAATCCCACCCTATCCTTCACTTTAAACGAAAAGCTGGAAGTAAAAACTCCCCTTTTGGGCTTTTACAATTTATATAACGTACTGGCAGCAATTTCTGTGGCAGAAACACTGAAGCTTCCTATTTCCAATTACACACAGATTTTTGCGGATTATGAAACCCAGACTGCCAGAATGGAAGAATTTGATTTAGGAAAACCTGTAATCTTAAACTTAGCGAAAAATCCTGCCGGCTTTAACCAGGCAATTGCAACCTTAAAAAACGATCCCCGCAAAAAAGCGGTGGTTGTGGGCATCAACGATATGCCCTCCGACGGTATTGATATTTCCTGGCTGTACGATGTGGACTTTGAACTGCTGTCTGACTGCGTGGCGCACGGTGCATCCGGAAAACGTTGCCACGATATGGCACTCAGATGGTACTATGCCGATGTGGAAGATGTGAACGTGAACGAAAATCCCGTACCGCTGGCATTGGAATTTTTAAAAACCGACTGCGAAGTCATTTACCTTTTGGTGAACTACACTTTAATTTTCGATGCAAAAAAAGAACTTCTTCTGGCAGAAAAAAAGGCCGGAAATGCTAAAAAAAGAAATTAAGAAAGGGGAATTATTATGAAACTGACTTTACTCCATCTGTTCCCCGAACTGTTAAATTTATACGGTGACCGGGGCAACATCACCGTGTTCCGGAAGCGGTGCCGCTTGCGAAACATTGAGCTTATCGTTAAGCCTGTCTCATTTTCAGAGGAGCTGGACTTATCTGATGTGGATATCGTCTACTTAGGCGGCGGAAGCGAAAAAGATTTGCCAAAAATTGTGGAAAAGCTGAAAGAAAAGCAGGAAGAACTTCTTCAATACCGTGATGAAAACGGTGCACTTTTAGCAGTGGCAACCGGATATCCCCTATTGGGAACTGCCTTTGTGGCAGAAGGAACCTCCTATGAAGGATTGGGACTTCTTCCCATCACCACAGAAGTTGGCAACGAAAAACTCATCGGAAACATTTCCGTGGATTCCACCATTGGCGTGCTGGGCGGCTTTGAAAATCACACAGGACGCACTCGTTTGTCTGAGGGCGTGGCTCCCTTGGGAACTGTTATCAGCGGTCGCGGAAACAACGGTGAAGACAAAACAGAAGGCGCCATCTTTAAAAACTTTATCGGCACCTACCTCTCAGGTCCCCTGCTTCCAAAAAGTCCGGAAGTCTGCGACCTGCTCATTGCCAGAGCAATCGAAAAAAAATATGGGTCCTTCCCTGAGCTGGAACCCATTTCCAACAAATATGAAAATCTTGCGAAAGGATATGTCTTAAATTATGGTAACCGAACTCACAAAAGATAGATACGAAGAATACGAGGAATTTAACAAAAATCATCCCAAAGGACATTTTATGCAGTCTGTACTTTGGGCACAGATGAAACCGGAATGGAAAAACGTGATTTTAATCTGCACGGATAAAAACAACAAAATCAAAGGCTCTATGAGCGTATTGATCCGTCCTGTTCCTGTGATCAAAAGAACCATCATGTACTCTCCCAGAGGTCCCGTTTGTGACTTGGATGATAAAGAAACCTTAAAAGAACTTTACGACGGCATCAAAAAGCTTGCAAAAAAACACAAAGCTTATGTGTTTAAAGCTGATCCCGATGTGAAAAGCGATAACGAAGTGTTTAAACAGAATCTGAAAAATGCCGGCTTTAAAATCACGCCCGGAAGCCAGACCTTCGATGGAATTCAGCCTTGCTTCGTATTCCGTCTGGATGTTTCCGGTAAAACTGAAGAAGAAATTTTTAATAATTTCCAATCCAAAACCCGTTATAATGTCCGACTTTCCGTGAAAAAAGGCGTAACCGTTCGTCTGGGCGGAAAAGAAGATATCAACGATTTCCAACGACTGATGGAAGAAACCGGTCTTCGTGACGAATTTGTGGTACGTCCTGCTTCCTACTTTGAAAAAATGCTGGAAGTATACGGTGATAATGCCCGTCTGTATATGGCAGATTACGAAGGAAAACCCATTGCGGGTACCCTTGCTATCTACTACGGTAATAAGGTTTGGTACTTATACGGTGCATCCGGCAATGCTTACCGTAACGTGATGCCAAACTATCAGCTCCAGTGGGAAATGATCCGCTGGTCTATTGAAAAAGGATGCGATATCTATGACTTCCGCGGTGTGCCCGGAGACGTCCCCGAAGATCATCCGCTGTATGGCTTAGTCCGCTTCAAAAGAGGATTCAACGGTGAATACACTGAATTTTTAGGGGAAGCCGAAATTGTGTTCTCTCCCTTTATCAACTGGGCTGTTCACCGTGGAGAACAGATTTTCAGAGAACTGAGAAGAAAACGTTATCTTCGCAAAAACAAAAACAAATAAGCAGTAAGGAACTAACTTATGAAAATCAGATTACAGTTTGAAAAGAATATGCCATACATATCCCATCTGGATTTGATGAAGGCAGTGCAGAAAATTTTAAAACGCACCGGTCTTCCTCTAAAATACTCCGAGGGATTTAATCCGCATATGGTGTTAAACATTGCCAATCCCCTGCCCTTAGGCATTGTGGGAAAACAAGAATTTTTGGATTTCGAATTAAAAACCGATTCCCTCTCCTTCGGCGAAGTGAAAGAAAAGCTCCGTTTGGCAAGTCCCGAAGGGATTGTGCCCGTGGAAATTTACACCGAAAACTTGAAAAAATTCAACCTGACCACCAATGCGGATTACGAAATTACCATTCGCACCGAAGATGGCGAAAAAATTCGTGAATTCTTAGCGCAAGAAACGATCCCTTTTGAAAAATTTTCCAAAGGAAAAACCAAAACCATTGATTTAAAAGAGTTGATATTCCGCTATGAATTAAAAAACACCGAGGATGGCATTCATTTATCATTAAACTGTGCCTGCGGAAACGAAAAAACCTTAAATCCCTTACTGTTAAAGAAAGCGATGCTGGATAGCGGTATTAACATCACCGCATTTTTAGCAACCCGACTCGGATTTTACGACGAAGACGGAAACGGCTTCGCATCATAACATTACACGATAGAACGGCGGTGAATTCTCCCAATGAAAATATTACTGGCAGCTATGAAAATGGATATCGGCGGTGCTGAAACCCATATTCTGGAATTGGCGAAAGGCTTAGTGGCAGAAGGCCATGAAGTTCAGGTGATATCCGAAGGCGGTATTTTTGCAGAGGAACTGGAAACATGCGGAATTAAGCATACTTATGCTCCCTTATCTTCCAAATCTCCTAAAAACATTCTCACCTCTTATCAAACGCTGAAAGAACTGATTCAAAAAGAAAAATTCGATATCGTGCACTCCCACGCCAGAATTCCCAATCTGATTATACATATGCTGAAGAAAAAACTGCAGTTTGGATTTGTGTCTACCCTGCATTTTGCTTTCACAAAAAATACGTTTGTGAAAAAATTTACCGTTTGGGGAGATAAATGTCTGGTGGTATCTGATGACTTAAAACGTCACCTGATCCGCAACAGCCATATGCAAGCAAAAGACATCACCATCACTGTCAACGGTATCAATCCGGATGAATTTGTGGGGATAGAACCTGACCCCACTCTGATGAGTGAACTAGGTATCAAAGAAGGTACCAAAAAAATTGTTTGTGTGTGCCGTTTGGAAAAAGGCAACTGTGACAGTGCCTATATGCTGGTAAAACAAGCCGAAGAACTCAATAAAAAACTGCGTGACGTGCAGATTATCATCGTGGGAGACGGTGATGCTTACGAAGAACTGTCTCAAATGGCAGAAGAAGTGAACCGCTCCACCAAAAACCGCACCGTCATTATGGCAGGCAAACGAAACGACGTGAATAAAATTGTGGCATTGGCAGATGTGTTTGTGGGAATTTCCCGTGCAGCACTGGAAGCAATGGCAGCAGGAAAAATCGTGGTATTAACCGGAAGTTACGGTCATCACGGCGTACTGAATCCCAAAGACTTTTCCGATCTACGCTCCGCAAACTTTACCTGCCGCGGCTTAAAAGCACCTACCGAAGATGTGGTAGCCAAAGCCGTTTGTGATGCCTACCGCATGGAAAAATCGCAAAAAGACGAGTTGGTTTCCCGTTTGCAGAAGTTAGTCTTAACCGAATATTCCGCCAAACGGATGACCGAAGACGCCTTAAATGTATATCAGCAACTTGCTTATGAAATGAAACGAAGCGACATCGTGCTTTCCGGTTACTATGGTTTCCAGAACTCCGGAGACGATGCCATCTTACGGATGATTATAAAAGATATCCGTTCCTATGACCCTGATATCGGGATTACTATTTTGTCCAACCGTCCTGCGGATACCAAACGAAATTATCAGGTTAATGCGGTCAACCGCTGGAATCTGCTTGCAATCCGTAAGGTATTAAAAGAATCCCGCTTATTTATTTCAGGTGGCGGAAGTATCATCCAGGATGTTACCTCCACCAAATCTCTGCTATATTATCTGTCCCTGATTCGTATGGCTAAAAAGCAAAACAATAAGGTAATGCTGTATGCCAACGGTATCGGTCCCGTGCAGAAACCTAAGAATTTAAAACGTACCAAAAACGTGTTAAATCAGATAGATGTGATTACCCTTCGGGAAGAAGATTCCAGAGAACTGTTAAACGAACTGAGTATCATCTCCCCCAAAATTGCTGTTACTTGCGACCCTGTTCTGGCATTGACCGAAATTGATAACGAACAGGCAGATTCTCTGCTGTACCGTCATCAGCTAATCGGAGAACCTTATGTACTTGTGTCTTTGAGAGAGTGGAAAACCATCCCACTCTTTGAAGCAGAGCTGCTGGATGCCTTAAAAGAATTGAAGCAAAAACACAACTGTGAGCTTTTGTTTGTGTCTATGCAATCTCCTCAGGATAACGCCATTAACCAAAAATACGCAAAACTGACCAACTCCGTCTGCATTACCAAACGCCTGTCGGCAGATGCCTGCATCGGGTTGGCACAAAATGCACTGTTTGCCGTGGGAATGAGACTTCATCTTTTAATTTATGCTTTCGCCGCAAACGTGCCCTCCATCGGCTTGGCGTATGACCCCAAGGTGGAAAGTGTGATGAAATATTTCGGGCAGGACACCTATATGGGACTTTTGGAATTTACCAAAATGAGTTTTACCGCCAAAGCAGAACGAATTCTTGCCAACCGACAAACTCTACGCACCGATTTGGCAATCCGCTTGCACGAGTTAAGAGAACTCAACAAAGTGAATCTTGATTACGTGGTGAAACTGCTGGAATCAAAAGAGTAAATACGAACCCGCCCCGATAACGCAATCGAGGATTGCGGTCGGGTATCTCGAAATCTTGCTATATTCACAATAAAAAAGGAATTGTGTCAAAAAATACAGTTCCTTTTTTGGTGCCAAGAAAAACAGAAAAAATCTTTATTCATCTTGACAACCCATCAAAAATTTGGTAAACTATGAAGGATTCTAATAGGGAGTGGTATCGAAGTGGTCATAACGGACATGACTCGAAATCATGATGCCCCTTGAGGGACGTGGGTTCGAATCCCACCCACTCCGCCATAAAGAAAACACCTGCTGATTCAGGTGTTTTTTCTTTTTGCAAAGGGTGGCGATGAGAACCCACTTAGGTTCGTCGAAGCCGCCGAGTGCCAACAGCAATCGGTCGGCGAAGTCTCGAGCAGCGAAGAGTTTTCGCTAACCGCCAAGGGCGGTCGAAAAATCAAGTGGCGCAGAGTATCCCACCCACTCCGCCATAAAAAAAGCACTTGCAATAGCAAGTGCTTTTTTTATTTCACGATATCATAAGGCCAGTCGATAATACCGCCAAATTCCTTCACGTTAGTGTAGCCTAAGTTGACTAAAGCTTCGGCAGCAATTTTACTGCGACGTCCCGAACGGCAATAGACCAAAATCAACTGATCTTTTTGAAGCAGGATTTCTTCCGCTTTGGCGTTGATTTGGGTATACGGAATCAAAATGGCACCTTCGATATGTCCCTCCTCAAATTCGTCTTGCTCTCTTACGTCTAAAATGACATAATCCGATTCGTTTTTCATCAGTTCTTTTGCCTTTTGGGGTGTAATTTGTTCATACATAACGCTTTCTCCTTGTTCTTTTGGTAAATCAGCTGTATGATTGGTGCAAGCGGTAAGAAAGATACAAAAAATACCAAAAATACCCGACAACAAAATCCATATTTTTTTCATTCCAAACACCTACTTTAAATCATACGGAGGCATCGTTTCTCTATTTCGATACTCATGCTTTTCATAATAGCCGATGAAATCTCCTCCATCATCACGAAGAGCCACCATATATACATCCTTGTTTTTCTTGGGGTCATGATAGGTAAACACGATATGATTGTCCTTACTCTTTAAAAACCAGTCCAGCACCGCATCAATCTTTCGATTGGATTCTTGGTTATGGCAATCCTTTAAATTCTGCCCCGTTAAATCTCTGTGATACTGACGAATTGCCGCAGGATTCATATACACAATCACCGAATCGGTATCACAAACAACCACCGGTGCCGTGTCTTGCTCAATCACGCTTTTTAGA
This sequence comes from Oscillospiraceae bacterium, assembly GCA_015068645.1. Lineage (NCBI taxonomy): Bacteria > Bacillati > Bacillota > Clostridia > Eubacteriales > Oscillospiraceae > Oscillospiraceae bacterium. The sequence continues at coordinate 67,726 of SVKD01000008.1, read as the reverse complement.
AGTTGATTTAACATAAGTTTTCTCCAGTTGTTACTTTTTTAACTCAAACAAACCGTGCTCATTGCAATAATAATAAAATTTACCGCCACGCATAACAGGAAAGCGCAGGGCGCCGTCCTGCTCCGGATAAAGCTTTACGGTAAGCACTCTGTCAAAACGGACATAGGAAACAAAGGAAATATAATGTTCTTTTATCATGGGATGAGAGAAAGTGATATAATACTCATCCTCCACCGTTTCAAAGCAAAGCTCGTGCAAAGCATCCGCCGCCTGAGGCGTGAGCGGCAACAAACTTCTGCCGCAGCATAACACCTGGGTATTTTTGCTGCCGCCTAAGTCTGTGACAATATTACCACACACATCACACACATAAAATTTCGTTCTTTTCACATTTCCCGCCTCCGCTTTTGTCTTGGGTAATTCTCCTGCCAAAAGCTTTTTGATGTCCACCCCAAAAAGTTCCGAAAGAGCGGGCAAAAAAACAACATCCGGGAATCCCTGTCCCCGTTCCCATTTGGAAATGGTTTTGGGAGAAATACCAAGCTTGTCCGCCACCTGTTTCTGGGTATTACCACGTTCCCGACGAAGTGCAGCAATCAAGTTACCTGTTTTTAATAAATTCATTTTGGTCACCTCTTGATACTTATTTTAGCAGAGAATACCAAAAGAATCAATCCACGATTCGTTTACTCAAACTCAATAAATGTGGTTGCATCGGTTAAAGGAAGTGTTCTTAAAGCCAGTTCTTCTTCTAATTCGTAGAATTCGTCTTGGGTCATATCAAGCACGTTTGAGGATGCCGCATCCGGATTCCCGGTGGCATTTTGATACACGCTGATAGTTTCTGCATTTCCCTGAGATTCATAAGTGAAATAGTAATCTTTGCAGAGAATCTGGTTTTCAGCAGAAAGATAAAATTCTCCAAAAAAGATATATTCCCCATCGGAACCAAAATTTGCAAAGTGTCCGTCTGACAATAAGGAATAAGAAGATCTGGGATGTCCGTAAAGAACACAGTTGGGTGCTCCTTCTACCACGGTGTAAACACAACAGATACTGTTTTGCAAATAGTTGTCTTCTCCTGCTGCAGAAAGACCAATCAAAAGCTCCGGAACCTGATCCTGATTCACATCCTTATACTGATAGCAAAGCATTGTTTCTGCTTCCTCTTCATAAACCAAACCAATTTCACGAATGGCATCCATATGTTCGGGAGCTGCTTCTTCTGCAGGTAAGGCGAGCACATTTTTCACTTCGGCAATCACTTCATCATACACAGACACATCATAATCTAAAGCCACTTCACCCTGCTGTGCGGCAGGATCAACCTGAGTTTCTGCCGGGGTGGGTTCCGCTTTTGCGGTGCTTTTTGGATTCTTTTCGGTGCTTTTTTTTGCATCCTCAGAATCAGTGGTACCTTTGGAACAAGCTGTCAGAAGCATAACAAGAGCCATCATACAAACTAAAAATACTCGCATTTTTTTCATCATAAATACCTCTTCTGCTCTTTTTATCAAATTAGTTGAAATACTCATAAACCGAACGGGAAAGCTCCACAATGTGTTCCCTTGCTGCTGCAGTATCGGAAACATTGTTGGATATCACACAAATCACATAATCCCCACCGGGAGAGAACACAACTGCTGCATCATTTTCTGCGGTACTCAGTTCTCCGGTTTTGTTGGCACAAACAGTTCCCTCAGGCAATCCTTGGGGGATTTTCCCAGTGCGGGTCTGCTGTTTTAAGAGTTCCATCATTTGGGTATCAGCCTCTTCGGAAACCAGTTCTTTCCGATACAGTGCACTTAAAAATTTGCCGCAATCCACCACGGAGGTGTAATTTTGCTGCACAATGGGTTTGGAACGGGAATTTTTTAAATCCCGTTGCAGTTCTGTGTCCGAAAAGCCTAATGATTGGCTGTAGGAATTCAGGTGTTGCATCCCTTTTTGGAAAGCTTCTCCTTCCATATCGGTGTAGGTTCCGCCGCCTAAAATCCCAACCAAGTCATTGGTGGCTTCGTTATCACTTACGGTGATCATCTGATGAAGCTTGGTTGTTACCTGCTCTTGTAAAATGGTTCCCTGCTTCATTTCCGCAAAAACATCGCCCATCACGAAAAGCTTAATCAAACTGGCGGAAATCATCTTTTGATTATTGATTTCAATGGCATCATTATTAGATAAATTTTCCACATAAATAGCCCAGTCTCCCTCAAAGGTTTCCAGCTGAACTTGAAGTTCTTCCTGCAACGCCAGCAAAGAATTTTCTTTCGGCGGCGGTTCTGTGGGAACAGGTTCCGTGATGACAGGCTCCGCAGCAATCTTTTCTTTGGGCTCTGCCGGTACTTCTTTCTTGGGAAGCAAATAAGCTCCAATAAACAATCCCCCTGCCAACAAAAAGAGCAAAATAACTATGATCAATACTTTTTTCATCATTCTTCTCCTGCCTGACTTAAAGTGTTGTGCACATACCAGGCAAGGTCAGCAATCACAGTCTTCTGAGTTTCCGGCTTTGGTCCTTCCGAGAGAACGGTGATGACATACTCTGCATCCTCCGAAGAGATAATTGCAGATTCATTATATACCGTGGAAGTAACGGCATTATGGTTTAAGAAGGTAATACCGCTTGGTAAGTACTTGCCGATGCCTGCATTTTTGGCGCTGTCCTCAATTTTGAAAAACTTCTGCAAATAAGAACGGTCAACCATACCTTCCTCAGATCGATACATATCTGCCAACATACCGGTGGCATCGTCAGCGCTGATATAGTTATCCCTTTCTCCATTAAGAATTCCCAGATAACGTTCTACCCGAACGGAATTGTAAGACCCGTTTGCACAAACCTCTTCAATGTAGCCCATGCCATAATGATCCATCAGGGAGTTGGTGGCGTTATTGTCGCTGTAATTTAACATATACTGTGTTAATGTGGTCACATTAAAATACTGACCGTCATCTTCTTTTTTCAAAGCGCCACGACCGTCTTTATCCAAAAATTGGAACAAAATATTGGAATTCCAGGTAATATTTCCAGCCTTCAGATCTTCGCTGACCGTGTATAAAACCGGAATATTCACCAGTGCAGAAGCAGACATTGCCCGATCAGATACACCTGCAGAATAAGTTGCATCATTTTTCACGTCATATACACATACACCGATGGAGGTATCGCTTGAAACACCTGCAAGGATACGGTTAATCTCATCCATATCCAGTAAGTCATCCCGTTTTTCTTCCTCCAAAACAATTGCTTCGGGATCTCCCGTGGGAGCCGGAGTGGGTGTGGGCGCCACAGTAACAACCTCATCAGTTCCTTTGTTGGAAATAAACTGATAACCCAAAAATCCTGCCGCAACCATCAAAGTAGCAAACGCCACAATCAAAAGAACAATCAGCAGTGTGTTCTTTCCTTTGGGTGCCACGGGTGTAGAAACAGGTGGCATCTGCTGTTCGGGAGCACGATAATTTGCGCCGGTTGAGGGCTGTTGGGGAGCCTGGTAATTCACAACCGTTGAGGTCTGATTGCTGTAATTCGCAGACGGATACCCCTGATTTACCGGAGGAGTTCCGGGTTCAACCCTACGTCCGCAATGCTCGCAGAATACTGCACCTTCCTCTATTTTTGCTCCGCAATTTGCACAAAAATTCATCTTATAACACCTTCTTATTCTCTATTCATACAATATCGGGATGTAAAACTACATCCCGATACCTTTTATATGATTTATGCCCGGTCGTTCTCGTCAAAAACGTCCCCGCATTCCGGACAAAACTTAGGCGGATTCATAGGATCCTCCGGAGTCCAACCGCATTTATCACAACGATACAAAGGTGCTCCTTCCGGTTTTTTTGCACCGCAATTCTGGCAGAATTTTCCCTGATTTACTGCACCGCAGCTACAGGTCCAACCATTTTGAGCCACTGGTTTTGCCGCACCGCAATTCTGGCAGAATTTTCCGGTATTCTCGGTTCCGCACGAACATTTCCATCCATCAGCTGCAGGAGATGCTCCCCCAACAGGCTGATTCACCATCGTGTCCTGAGTGGTTCCGCCCTGCATAAAGCTGGACATACCGCCCATCATATTGCCTGCCATACCCATCCCCATGAAGCCTGCCATAGCACCGTTTTCATTTGCTGCAGCGGTGTTCATAGCCTGAGCGGTAGCACCTGCCATATGACCTCTTAGCATATTGGCATCTCTGCCCATAGCGGTGGAACGCTGATATTCGGTAATTCTTGCTTCGTCTTCTTCGGTTGCATTCACGGAAGAAACGCCAAATTCCACAATTTCAATTCCGCGTCTGTCTCTCCATTTGGAAGATAACAGCTCATTTAATTCCTCTGCCAGCTGCATGGTATAAGCAGGAATTGCCGCATAATATATATTGTTTTGAGAAATTTTAAACATTGCGGGATTTAATGCGGTCAGTAATTCCGATTTCAACTGTCCGTCAAGTTCGTCACGAGTATACTGATATTCCACATTAGCACACACATTGGTATAAAACAGAAGCGGATTGGTAATCCGATAAGAATACTCGCCGTGGCAACGGATTTTAATATCTAACGGAAATCCGATTGCCTGGTCCATAATTCTGAACGGAATAGGAGACGGTGTGCCGTATTTATTGCCCATAATTTCTTTGGTGTTGAAGAAATACACTCTCTGGTCTTTAGCGGGTTCTCCGCCAAAAGCAAAACGCTTGCCGATTTCTACGAAAGACTTTTTGATGTTTTCTCCTAATTTTCCGTAAAAAATACTGGGTTCCGTCTGATTATCATACACAAATTCACCGGGGTCTGCACAAACTTCCACCACTTTTCCGGATTCCACAATCATCATACACTGCCCTTCATTCACATTGATGATGGAACCGTTGGAAATGATATTGTCAGTCCCTTTTTTATTGGAAGAACGACCTCCGATTCTTTTTTCGCCTTTTACTACTAAGGTATCCGCGTCCATACTTTCACAATAAAAATAGTCACGCCATTGATCCGCTAAAACGCCACCCAGCGCACCAAATCCGGCTTTTAATAAACCCATAATTCATCCTCCTTTTGATTATTTATGATTCCGATATATTCTATCACTTTTAACCTTTGGGTAATTCCACACGAAGATGGGTGTAAAGAATTCTGGCAACAATTGCGGCAGCTTCACTTCGTTTGATGGGATCTTCGGGATGGAAGCTCATGGTTTCATCACCCACTGCCACCCCACGGTCATACAATTCTAAAATTTCCACTGCGTAGGGATGGTCTTCTGCCACATCAGGAATGTCTGTAATCGGCACTTCGTTGGGATAGTAATTTTCTGCATCCGCACGGCAAAACAGATAAGCCATCTGTCCGCGAGTAATGGGAGCCTCCCAATCAAACATTTTGCCTTCTTCGATAACATAGTTCTGATAGCAATAATCCACATAGGGTTCGTACCAGAGTTCCGTTGTCGATTTGGGAATGGTGTGTCCGTTCCGCATTGCAGCGATACCAGCCGCGATTTTTGCCGCCTCTGCACAGGTCATAGTGGCAAATGGGTCAAAATGATCTGCGCTTTTTCCGTTGATGATGCCCATATGATATGCCGCATCCACATACTGATAGAACCAGTCTTCCACCTTCACATCTTGAAAAGGAATTCCTAAAGTACCGGGATAATAAACATCCGAATAACCGCATTTGGAGCAAGTGGAAACAGGAATCTTATAGTCTCCCCGTTGTTCTACGGTTTCTATGGACTCTCCATGAATGGTTTCTACCACAAATTCATAATTTCCTTTTGCTTTTGCAAAGGCATCATAGAACAAGTCCATATCGGTGGTGCAATACACATATACCATCATATTGGGAGTATTATCAAAAGCATTTTCCCCGAAGGCAGGAATGTTTCCTTCGGGAGAAAACATTGCCATATGAAGATTTTGGCAATTCATAAATGCTTCGTCTCCAATGTGTGTAACGGAAGCAGGAATATCCAAAGACATCAGATTAGAGCCTTCAAATGCATTGTTACCGATTGCTTGCACGCCGTTTTCAATGGTTACGGAACTGATGCCCAAATCGCAAAAAGCCTTTTCCCCAATGGAGTTCACCTTCACGCCGTTAACTTCCGCAGGGATATATACATAACTTTCGCCGTAATAAGCAGTGATTTCGCCGTCTGCAGTAATCTCAAACTCAGGCACGGTGATTTCATCCGCAAAAACACTGACGGATGCACCAATCAAAAGCACTGCCCCAATCAACAGAGAAAGAATTTTTTTCATAGTCAGAACGCCTCCTCATTTTTTTGACAGACATTTTAAAATCAAATCGTTTATCGGATATTCAGCCGCCGTACATCCATACGGCGGCTGGCTTTTCATATCAAGTTTGCCGATGAAAAGATATGCGCAATTCATTTGCTGTTTGACAGTTCAAATAAAGTCCGTGACCTTCTTTATTATCGTAATCCATCAAAAGGTGATTCTCCCGAAAAGGCCACATCATAATACCACATGCAAAAGCATGACAATTTTCCGTCAATTGCTTTTATTGTAGCACAGTTTCTGCAAAAAAGCAATTGATTTTTTGTAATTACTGATTCACTGCCAATCCCAGATTGGTAGAACCTGCTGCATACAGAGTCCAGTTTCCTTCGTTTTCCGCAAAAGTGATTACCAGCTTTGCAGTACTGTCATCAGATGCTACCCAGGTGTAATTTCTGTACTGATTCTCAGCATCATACTGATATTCGGATGCATCCACGCCGATGTATTCTTTAAAATCTGCATAAGTTCTTTCATCATTGGAATAAGCAAACAAACTGTTTCCGCCCAGATATTCTTCTGCAGTTTTCTTTAAAACTGCCACTTCAGCCAGTTCTTCGCTCATAGGCTGAGTACCTTCGCCTGCTAAGTCAATCCCGAAAGCGGTTCCGTCTTGCGCTTCCTGTGTGGTCGCTTCGGTGCCACCCTGTTTGGTTTCTTCTTTGTTTCCGCAAGCCGCCAGGGTAACCAATAACATTACTGACAATAAGATTGCAATTAATTTTTTCATTGTTTTTTCTCCTTTTTTTACATCATTTTATGTTTTTTATTTTTTTAAAAAGAGCCACCGCCGCCCCCTCGGGAACTACCCGAAGAGGAAGTGGAATTGTTGTTTTCTTTTTTCACTTTGGTAACACGGCTGTATAAGAAAACGTCTTTTGCAAAATCCAGATGATAGCTGCCATCTTTTTCATAATTTGCCGCATAATCGTTGGCAACCGCCGTTTTCATCTTGGAAAGCTGCACCATCATCATAATAAATGCCAGAATCAACGGAATTGCTACTGCACATCCTATAACAATTGCCACATATCCCCAATCAGTTTCTTCGTAAGGTGTGCCGCTTTTTGCCATAGAAACCAACTCGTCCGTAACAGAAACGTAAGCCTCCACCGCTTTGGCAAAATCTCGGTCTTTTAAATGAGGTTCCACTTCCCGTTTTAAATACGAGATACCGCTTTCATTGATTGCAGTGGTACCGTATCCGTTGGTGAGAATGTAATATTCTCCCGCTTCCACGCCAATGTAGAATAAACAACCGTCTTTATTCGCTCCAACGCCAAATTCCATTTCATCATAAATCGCATTGGCAGACTCTTCGGCAGTGCTTTTATAAAGTTCTTCGTCAATCATAACAACTGCCTCAAAATCGTATTTTTCGGTAAATTCGGTCAATTGGTTGTTCATCGATTCCCACTCCTCATAGGTGAGCAGGTCTGCAAAATCGTAGATACAAATCTTCTCTGTCTGAGAATCGTCCGAAACAGCTTCCATTGCAACTGCCGGCACCGTACAGGTGAGGCAGAACATCAACAAGCATAACATCCATACTATTCGTTTCATATCCTCACCCCCTTAACGCAACATCAGATATGCCACAACTGCGGACACAATTGCTGCAATTCCTGCAATTTTCCAGAAATATTTCCATTTTTTCTTCTTATCTACGGGATATTCCCCAACCACTTTACCGGTCTGCCCGTTGATGGCATACTGGTAAGTTTTTCCCCGATAACCGATATTCAGCATCCAGACAGGTAACAGCGCATATCTGATTTTCCCATTGGAAAAGCTGACACTTGCCTGGTCGGGAAGCACGCTGGTATAACCGGTGGTGGTGCGGTCAAACGCCGCAATGGTGGAATTTTTTACCCGTTCATTGGCACGCTCTATGCTTTCTTCGTGCGAAACATCATACTTATCCGCCAGATAACCTGAAAGATAAGCACCGTCAAATTCCACAGCATCGTGATAATCAAAAGGTTCCACCGCTTCCATATAAGCATCGTCCGCTTTTTTAGAGCCGTCCACAGGAATATTGGCAAAACCAACGCCTCCTTGTCTTAACAGCTTATAGAAATCGGTTTTGGTGTATCGATAGTTGGCGTCGCTCCAAGTAGTAACACGTTGGGCGTCGTAGGTAAGATAAGCATCGCAATCACAGTCAAACATCCAAAATGGCACATAAATCCCTGCCATTTCTTCAATTTTTTTCTGTTGCTGAAAGCTGTCCGGTAAAAAAGGAGCTTTTTTTGCTGCTTCCAAAAAGGCTGCCATTGCCGCTTTTTTATCCACGCGGAACGGAATAATATAGTCCGGACGAAGGGTTCCTTCAAACTGGGATTTCACCACAGTGGACTGTCCGCAATAAGGACAAACCGTGGCACCAAGAGTGTCATCCCCCGTAATTTCAGCGCCGCAGGATTGGCAGGAATAGTTTGCCAGATTCACACTTCCTTCTGCCTCATAATTTCTGGGTTCATAATGATCCCAGTTATATTTGGAGGCTTGGGTTGCATGCTCCATCCCTTCGGTCATCTGAGCAATATCTTCTACCGAAAAGGTAGTGTCGCAGGAAGCACATTGTAACGTTTCGCCTAAAAAGGTCAATGGTGCTCCGCAACAAGGACATTGATAACTTTTGACGGTATCCATAGTAAATTCCTCCTGAATCTATTAATCTTATGGTTTGTTCAAAAAACTGCCATAATGAAAACCGCAAATTTCCAAAATCACTACATTCTCTTTGGAAATAAATCAGCAATCTGCTATGAAATTTCGGTTCTTCATTGACAATCGCCCGTTGCCTTAGGATTTTTCATTCAACGGTTGACTGTTATCATTTTATATGATATACTATAACTTACTTGAAATAGATTGTTCCAAATCTATCCTGACAAAGAAATTCTAGCATATTTTTTAAACAATGTCCCCACACTTTTTAAAAAATCCAGTGTGGGATTATCATTTTGTTAACATTTTTCACCTAATTATGACAAAAAGTGTGGGAAAAAGTGTAGGATAGTCTCCTTACTGATTGCCCCACCTCATATTTCTTGTTGAAAGGAGCTCTTATGAAACGAAAGTTCTTTTTATGGAGTGTTTTCAGCTTGGCGATTGCCACACTCTCCGGCTGCACTCCCATCGGAGAGAAAAGCACAGGCCTTTGGATCATCTACGGTGTAACCGCGATTCTTTCGCTGATTACCCTGTTTGGATATACAGTTGCGATCCGCAAAAAATCTTCCTGGCTACTGGTTCTTTTTTGCTCGGTGTTTGTGGTCAATTCAGGATACTTTTTCATCTCTGTTTCCGATTCCCTGTCAAAAGCGCTTTGGGCAAACCGTATTGCCTATCTTGGCTCGGCATTTTTGCCTCTTTCCATGATTATGACCATTTTAAAAATGTCAAAAATGAAATACCCCAAATGGCTCACTCCCGTACTTCTCGGGATTTCTGCCGTCATATTCCTGATTGCGGCAAGTCCGGGCTATTCGGATATTTATTACAAAGAAGTTTCTTTGGTGCAACGAAACGGCGTGTCCTTTTTGGAAAAAGAATACGGTGTGTTGCATCCGGTATATCTGTTTTATCTGATTGGCTATTTTGCATTGATGTCCGCCGTAACTCTGCGCGCAATTTCAAAAAAGAAAATTGAATCATACTCTCAGGCGGTTATTTTAGTGATTGCCGTGTTTGTCAATATCTGCGTATGGCTTTTGGAACAGCTGGTACATATTGATTTTGAATTTTTATCTGTTTCATACATTATCAGTGAACTGTTTTTGTTAAGCGTATCTCTGATGATTCAACAGCAGGAAAATCTGATAGCCTCCCTACAGGCACAAATCACCCAATCCAAACAGCCGCCCAAAACAATCCTTGACAAAAACGCACCCGAATTTTTGGAACACTGCAACTATATGAAAGAACAACTTCCTTATCTGACAGCGTCAGAACGGGCAATTTATCAATGCTATCTGGAAGGCAAATCCACCAAAGAAGTGTTGCAGACAATGAACATTGCAGAAAACACATTAAAATTTCACAACAAAAATATTTACGGAAAACTTGGTGTTTCTTCCAGAAAACAACTTCTGGAATATGCCAAAGCCATTTTAGAAGACTAGAAAAGAGGCGATCTTGCCTCTTTTTTTATTGTGAATACAACAAGGTTCCGGGGCACCCGACCGCAATCTTTGATTGCGTCATCGGGTCGGGTTCTTATTCCACCACTTCAATATAAAAGCTGACGGGACGAAATCCGTCATTACAGGAAATCATAGCAGAATGGGGATTTTTCATCCAACCGTCGTAAAAGTTGCCGCCTCCTTGGGCAAGCTCTTTTACAAAAAATGCCATACTGTCCCAGGCACTTTGGCAAAGTCCTTCCGGTTTTTCTCCGTTTTCAGAGATAAAAACATCACCCACCCGGATATCACAAGTGTGTTCGAGGGGATTTTCATACAGCTTCATTAAATCCTGATGCTCCACTTGCTTGACCGCTGTAATTTTACAAGGTTTCATACCACACTCCCCTTTTCTTTTCTTACATTATACTCCTTTTTTCTAAAAAAAGCAAGGATTTTTCTCCATGAATTTTTTTTGCAAAAAAGAAGCGCAGTTGTATTTACTGCGCTTCCTTGTTGCCTTATTTTTGTTTGGAGAAAATTGCTTTTTCGCCGTATCGATCGTAAATGATATCATCTCCGTCCACGGTCATATCAAAGGTTTTTACTTCAGTAACATCGCCACCGTATGCAAAGGTCAGCTGATCTCCCTCACGATTCCATCTGAAGTGCTTGATTACGTCTGCCCCCTGATATTTACAAGTGCCGTTTGCATAAACGATCAACTCCATATCAGAGAATTCCTCGGTAGATTCTTCCTGATCCTTTTCATAGTGGGTAATTTGATAAGTACCCGCAACGGGATCCATCTCTACATCAGATATTCTGGTAAGAACCATTTTGCTGCTTTCATGTTCATCTTCATAGGTAAGGGTTAACGTATCTCCGTCCACAGAACAGCCAAGGGCATTTTCTCCTTGTTTTATGCTAATTACGTCACCATCCTGTGTCCAGGAAAAATCCTGCATTCCGATTTCGCTACCGGAAATAGTTCCGTCGGGATAAAACATCAATTTGATATCTGCAATTTCCTCTTCCTCGCCGTTTTCTTCAAAAGAAGTCATCTGATAGACGCCGGCAATGCTTTTCACTTCGGTGGAATCTTTAACACCGTCGGAACCATCCTGATTGTTGCATGCTGCCAAAACAAACATCATAAGAACTGCTAAAAGTAATGCTGCAAATCGTTTCATAATAAAATCTCCTTATAAGTAGTCTGATATTAGCACAGACGAGCAAATTCAAAAAAGGTTCCCACATGATGGAAAATATTTTGAAATAAGAACCCGACCCGATGACGCAATCAAAGATTGCGGTCGGGTGCCCCGGAACCTTGTTGTATTCACAATAAAAAAAGAAGCCTCCGTAGAAATAAAGTAAAAAGGCTTCTTTTTCGTTTAGAGATTATTTTGTGTAAATAGCGTTGCCGTCTGCACCCTGCTGAACCAAATTGCCGTCCTGCACGAGCAGTGTCAGCGGAGTCTCTTTGCCGGGCGCGGTTAAAATAACGCTGTTATTTTCGTAAGTCCAATTGATAGAAATCGCCTGTCCGTTGGGACCGTAAGTGCCGGTGCCGTCTCCGTTTAATACTAAGGTTAACGGAGATTCTCCCTGGATGGGCGCTACCTGTCCGTCCATTTCGAGAGCAGTCAGATTGTATGTACCAACCATACTTTCCACAGAAACAGTAGCTTGGGCAGAAGCAGTTTCTTTCGGAGTCTCTTCGGTAGATTCCGCAGCTTTAGGTGCTTTTGTGGTTGCCGAGCTTTCAGCAGTATCAACAGAAGCGCCGGTATCTGCAGGTGCAGTTTGTGCTGCTGCAGTTTCTGCGGTTTGGGGAGTTATTTTTTCTTCTGAGCTTACAGTTGCTCCCGAATCAGCATTTTCTCCCTCAGAAGGAGCAGTTGTCTCCTCTGCGGTAGCTTCTGCATCCGCAGGAGTTTCGGTTTCTTCGGGAGTTGCAGTTGCGGTAGGAGCCGGAGTTGCATCCGTTTTTTTCGTTGCGGTTTCCTTGGTTTCTTTTTTGCAACCTGCCACAACAAATACCATCAGCATTGCTAAGAAAAGTGCTGTTAATTTTTTCATTTGATTTCTCCTTGTGTTATTTTTTTAGTCACAAAATTCCAATACTATTGTTTTTGGAAGGTCATAGTCTGTTCCCCGTATACTGCAATCAGGTTATCTCCATCCGCAGTCAGTACCAACGGGTCATTAGGACCAAGCTGTTGGGAAATCAGCGTATACTGATCGCCTTCCTGAGTCCACACAATGTTCATCTGCCCATTGGCATCACCATAAATACCGGTACCGTCTTCCTGCAACACGATTTGTATTGCAGGCAGCCCAATACCAGTTACTTCGCCATTTCCATAATTTGCTGCCGACAGTTTATAGGTAGCGATAACAGGACTGTCGGAAACTTCTGTTGCCGCATACATATCAGGTGTTTCTCCACCCACAGAAGAGCCGGATACATCAGCTTCCGCAGACTCCATAGCAGGTGTGGGAGTAGGGGTCACGTTTTCTTCCGTTTGGTTACCGCATCCTGCCATAGTAAACACCAAAAGCAGGGCTAAAAAAAGTGCTGTTAATTTTTTCATTGATTTTATCCTCCGTTTTTCTTGATTCTGACAATAGGATTTTAATGACAGCCATGATTACCGCAGGAATGCCCGCTGCAGGAGTGTCCTTCCCCATGATGATTGCAGGTTACATTAGGATTATAGGAAAGATTTTCTGCCAAAAAGGCTTCCACTGCCTGATCACAATCCCCTTTCACACCACCAAAGAAACGAATGCCGGCATTTAACAGCGCATTTTGCGCACCACCGCCAATACCGCCGCAAATCACCACGGTAACTCCCTGCTCCTTCAAAAATCCGGAAAGAGCACCATGCCCGTGCCCTCCGGTGGAAACTACTGAAGAGGAACTCACTTTGTTATCTTCTACTTCGTAAATTTTAAAAAATTCAGTATGACCGAAATGCTGAAACACCTCACCGTTTTGGTAGGTTACTGCCACTTTCATAAAAAACTTCCTTTCAAATTTTTAACTACCGTTCATTATAGCACATTCTGTTCTTAATGTAAAGAGATTTTTCTTGCATTTTTTGTGGATTTATGATACAATAACCACAGAAGATAAAAACCGAAGAGGTGAAAGGATGTTTTTCGGAGAACTTGCTCTTTTACAATGGTTGGAGAGTATTCGTACCCCTGCCTTGAATACATTGATGGAAGCCGTTACAGCTTTGGGAGAAGACACCATTTTAATTGTTCTCATTGCTGTGTGGTATTTTATGGTGCAAAAAGAAGGTGCCTACCGCCTTTGTTTTTTAACCATCTGTTCTTTAGGAATCAATGGGATTTTGAAAAATTTGTTTCATATCCCCCGTCCCTTTCATACCGGCAAAGTGACTTGTGTCCGTCCTGAAACGGCAACGGGGTATTCCTTCCCCAGCGGTCACACCCAGAACATTTCCACCTGGACCACGGCACTGGCACGTTTACTGCGCAAACGATGGCTTTTAATTACTGCAATCATTGTATCTGTGGCAATCGGATGCTCCAGAATGTATCTGGGTGCCCATTATCCTTCCGATGTAATCGTGGGTCTTATTTTAGGAATTTCCATCGGGATTTTGGGAAGCGCTCTCTACGAAAAGCTGAAAAATCCCGTAATGATGTTTGCACCTGTATTTTTAGGAATGTTAGCATTTGGCATCTTTTTTCTTATCAAGCCGGACCCCCATTATGCAGATTATTTCAAATGCCTGGGTCTGATGGGGGGGTTAACCGCATCTTCTCATATTGATCGGGCTCTCATTCGCATGAACTACAATGTATCTTTTACAAAAAAACTGTTTCGGGTTGTGGGGGCAATTGTCTTCGCTTTGATTTTTAAAGCAGGGCTGGAAGCCATTCCGGTTCCCGAAAATCTGTCGCTGTTTCTGATTTGGGATGCATTCCATTATCTGGTGCTTATCACCTTGATTTTTGGCTTGTATCCGCTGATTTTACAAAAAATAAAATGGTAAGGAGTGTCATAACATGAACTTTTATGAACTGGCAAAAAGCCGTTATTCTGTCAGAAATTTTCTGGATAAAAAAGTCCCCCAAGAACTAGTGGAGAAAATTTTAGCCTATGGACACATCGCTCCCACAGGCTGTAATATGCAGCCACAACGCATTTTGGTGCTGGACTCCAAAGAAACCTTGAGCAAACTTCCAAATTGCACCAGAAGCCATTTTAACGCGCCTTTGGCAATGCTTGTTTGTTACAACAAAAATGAAGGCTGGACCCGCCGATATGATGGTGCAAAATCCGCTCCTGTTGACTGCTCTATTGTAACCACCCATCTGATGCTGGGTGCCTGGGAATTGGGTATTGGTTCCTGCTGGGTGATGAGCTTTGACCCTGCAGCAATGAGAGAAAACTACAACATTCCCGAAGAATTGGAACCGGTGGCTCTTCTGGTGATGGGATATCCATCGGAAGACAGTGCTCCCTACCCGATGCACAATGAATTTCGTCCCATGGAAGATTTAATCAGCTACAATTCTTTTTAACCCTTGACAAATGTCTCATTGTTTGCTATACTGTAGACGATAAAAAATTGAAGATATCAAAAGGATTCTGCCACCGGGTAGAATCCGTGCGGAAGCATTCGGCATACAACGTTAGGTCTTTGAAGTTGTATGGACGGATGCTTTTTTATTGGAGGAACGATGAAAATTTTGACCTATTTTTCCAAACGGGAATGGATACTTTGGCTGGGGTCTATGGCAACCATTCTCGCATCTTATTTTATTTTCCGTCAGGAAAGTTTTTTGGTACTCGTTGCATCTCTTTTAGGTGTAACTTCACTGATTTTTTGTGCCAAGGGAAATCCCATAGGACAACTGATGATGGTTGTGTTTGGCTCAATCTACGGCTATATTTCCTATTCCACCAGGTACTACGGTGAAATGATCACCTATCTGGGAATGTCGGTACCTATGGCGGCATACGCTTTTATATGTTGGTTAAAAAATCCCTTTCAAGGAAAAAAATCCCAGGTTGCTGTAAATCACATCCGTAAAAAAGAATGGTGTGTTTTTGTCCTCCTCACCGCCATGGTGACTGCCGTCTTCTACTTTGTGTTAAAATGGCTGAATACCCCCAACCTTTGGTGGAGCACCTTATCCGTTTCCACCAGCTTTGGCGCTTGTTATTTGATGGCAAGGAGAAGTCCCTATTTTGCCTTGGTTTATGCATTAAATGATATTGTGCTGATTGTGCTTTGGAGTGTTGCCTGTTTTTGGGATATCAATTATTTATCCGTGGTGATTTGCTTTTTGGTATTTTTGGCAAACGACTTATATAGCTTCTATAATTGGCGAAGAATGGAAAAGATGCAAAAGAAACAAAAATGCAAAAAGAACAATAAGATATGAAATACAAAAAAACAGAGAGAATTGCTTCTCTCTGTTTTTTTATTGTTTGGATTCAGAAATTAGTCAACAATTTCTACGTAAATTGCGTTAACGTTGATATTTCTGTTGTAGTAAATGGTGGAACCTGCTTCTAAATCTGCTTCTGTTAAATCTACATATTCCACTTTACCGTTTTTGAATTTAACACCAACAATATTACAGTTGTTACCAATGTGGTAAGCTGCACCGTTTTCTAAGAACAGTCTGTAATCGGTAATCTTTTTCAGAGTACCTCTCAACATACCGGGCATAATGTTCTGATACCATTCGTCAATGGTCATATCAGCACCGGAAGCGCTCTTGGGATATTCTTCCACGCCGGTGATATACACTTCGTTATTGCAGAAGAGTGCGCCATCCATATATTCAACCTTCATACCAACTTCCAGTTTGTCGGGAGCGGGTTCAGAAGAAGGTCTGTAGTGAGTAATATCTGAAGATGTAAGACCCAACTCTGCTAAAACAATGGTATCTAATTCCCATTCCATGTCGCCGCCATCTAAAACTACTTCATAGTAGTTTTTGTCTTTTTCAGCGTCATATTTTAAGGTGATGGAGTCGATGGTAGCATCGTCGTCACCGTTATGACGGCGGATTTTATCGGTGTTACCGTATAAGAACCAGAATGCAGGAGTGGAATCTTCCGGTTTTGCAAACATTGCAATGTTTACTTTTAAGGATTCATCACTCATATTGAAGGTACCGTGTGCTAATAACTCATTATAAGATTTTTCCATAACACCTAATTTACCGTCAATATTAGTTAAGATGATGAATCTTTCGTTACGGATGTAGAACAGCTGAGTGGAAGCTAAGCTGCTGCCGATACCGGTAGTGATACCGTTGGTTTTGGTATCAGGCAAGTAAATCGCACGATAGTCACCGGTGAAGTGGTCCAGAGGAATGTTGATTGCGGGTAAGCAAGGAACAGTCATAGTCTGTTCTACTTTATTATCATCCAAGTAGGTTACATCGTGTTCTTCACCGAAGAGCAGATAGTAATCAGGTTCAGCAATCTGAGTGATTACACCTTCATCATCTACGGTAAATTTGTAGAGCTTATTGGTTGCATTCATCTTGTCGCTCCATTTCATTGCATTTGCTGCAATGCTGGATGCGGAAGAGAACACGGTTGCAATGTCATTGATTGCGGTTGCAGGATTGTCAATGATTTTAGATGCCGGTAAATCGGTAGGCAGCGTAATGGTTGCCTCTTCTACATCAGGATAAAGTTTCTGAACTTTAATTTTGATATCTTCAAAGCCCTTCTGAGAAGAACCGATGATATAAGCGGTAAATTCATTGCTCTTGTTCAATTCGTCTAATGCTCTCATGTAACGGATGTCGCCAAAGATATCCACATAGCAGAGCACCTGATTGCCGAATACGCCATCAAAGTTGTTGGTAACGTAGGATTCGCCACCGTCTTCGGAAACATAAATATCGCCGTTGGTGGGATAGAAATGTCTTCCGATTTCCATTTCGTCAGTAGACATACTTTCTAAGTTCCCGGAGATGGTTTTTTCGGAAACTACAACTACTAACTGATCATCGGTCTGATAATAGTAGAATAAGCTGCCGGGTTTAATCTGAGTACGGTCGGTGCTTCTGCCATCAATGATAACCATGATGTTTTCATATTCACCGATTTTCTTTACTCTACCTTCAGCTTCCCCTTTGAAGAAAGAAATGTAGCTGTTATTTACTTCTCTTACCATACCGCCTTCCTGGAGGTTCCAGGTTTCGATAAAGGTAATTTTGTTGTTAATTAAAACGATTTTCGCATATTTGCCTGCTAATTTCACAGGAGTTTTGGTGATAGCACCGTTGTAGCTAACGCTTGCTTTGGGATCAATTTTATATTCTTTTTCATCACGGTTTAATTCAATAGATTCAACCAGATTTAAAGCATACGCATTGTCAGGATTGGTATCGTTGTTTACGCTGTAAATCACATCGTAGAACACTTCTACATTCTGCTGGGGAGCAATGTAAACGATAACGCCGTCGCTGTCAATCCAAATTTCAACAGGAATGTTTTTGTAGAAGTTCATATCCACTTTACCGTTGGATAAGAAATCATATTCCTGATTTACTGCTAAGATTTCGGGATTTGCTTCGGACACGTTTTTGGTCACTTTGAATCTTGCGCTGGGTTTTAAGTTATTTACATCAACGATAGAACCGTAGTAACGGGAAATACCAAAGTACTGAGATAAGATAGTTTTGGTAGCACCGGTTCTAGACAAGTTGATGTTACCGTCTTTATCATAGCTGTAGTTAAATTCGGTAATATCTGCAGTCATCAGGTTGTAAATCAACTGACGATACTGTTTTACGGTTACGGTTTCATAATTGTTGATAGTAACTTTGTTATAGATTTTTAAATCTCTAACGGTTTTGATTGCGCCGTCAACGCCGCCGCCATTTGCCTGTGCGATGGTTTCATAAGCTAACAGTTTGATAACTGCATCGTTGAAATCATACAGAGAAATAGGATCATTGGGGCAGAACATATTACCTTCCGGTAATAAGAAGCCGTTGATGGTTGCATAGTAAATGTAACCGGAATCTGCTTCGTCTACGGTAACATCAACAAACTGAGTTTCACGGGGTTCTGCTTCACCACTGCCTAAAATATTGGCAATGGTGTAAGCAAATTCTCTACGGGTTACTAAATTGTCGGAGTCTGCAGAGCAGCTCTGGGGCATAATGTTGAATTCAGAAATAACCTGACTTGCACCGCCGGATGCTGCAGAAGCAACCAAACCAAAGGAGCTAAGAATCAGAGTCAGAACTAATAACAGGGAAAAACCTTTTTTCATCATACACCTAACACCTCCATCATACTGTAAATTACTTTTGCGGACTGTGCTCTGGTAGCATTGTTAGCAGGAGCAAAGGTGCCATCACCCATACCGTTGATGATACCCTGTTTTTCCAAAGCGCTAACTGCTGCTTTTGCATAGCTTGCAATATCATTGGAATCTGTGAATTCATTGGTGCCTTCCGGCAGGTCGATACCCAGTACCTGGAAAGTTCTGTAAAGCATTACAGCCATATCCTGACGAGTAATTCTCTGACCTAAACCGAAGGTGCCGTCAGCATTACCCTGAACGATACCCAACTGCTGAGCGGTTGCAATGTAGGAAGTTGCCCAGTGATCTGCGGAAACATCAGATAAGGTAGATTTTGCATCAGCTTTGTGAGAACCGATAACGGTTACCAGCATTTTTACATATTCTTCACGAGTTACGCTGTCCATAGGACGGAACATTCTTTCTTCGTTTTTGGAAATGATTCCTTTTGCAGCTAACTCATGAACCATATCCTGAGCCCAGAGAGCTTCGCCCATATCATCGAAGAAATATTTAGATTTATTAGAATCATCTTCCTCTTCCACTTTTTCCTTCGGAGGAGCAACATAGCCAGTGTTACCGGTAGGTCTGGAAGGACTGCTGGACTGAGCAGGAGATACAGTTGCACGAATGGTGCCACCTGCTACTGCGATGGGCATATCCACATTAATGTCAGCAGGGTTGCCTTCTTCGTCAGTGATTTGAGTGGTAAATCTGTAAATAACGGTTGCATCCACATTAATATCATGAGTTGCGATGACAGATGCCTGCAGAGAAATTTTACCCACTTCATCGTATACTTTTGCTGCATCGTATTCGAAATCAATGGTGAAGGTTGCGGTATCACCGTTAATTACAGCATCCACGGGTTCTAAACCATCAACAACTGCCTGTGCATTTGCTAATAAACCTGCTTCAGCGGTAGTAACAGTTACTACAACAGATTTTACTTTGGACTGTGCAACTGTAAAGTCTAAGGGAATTGCAATTTCACCTGCATATCTGCAAGCGGTAGTTGCTTCAGATAAATCTAAGCTAGTTGCGGTGATGTTGTTGGTTTCTAATAACCAAGCATCCAGTAAGGTTGCGATTCTTTCTAAGAATGCTGCTTCAGAGGTGCTTGCACCATTGTTATTGGTGTCCTGTGCAACTTTTGCAGCGAAGGAGCTTTTCTTACTGTTGCCGGGGTCATTTTTGATAATTAAATCCATTTTATCGGATCTAATACCCAGTAAATCACAAATTTCTTCAGTCAGATAATCATCCACGTCAGAACCACGAGTTGCCTGGTTCATACCTTCTAATGTCAGCATTTTGTTGTAGAAGGGAGCAACATCTCTTACTGCAACAAAGTCTTTTCTTTCAAAATGACCTAAGAACAGAGCATCATTTGCTAAAGAAGCACAATCTGTTGCATAATTGGGAACCAATAAGATTTCGCCGTAAGATTCAAAAATAGAATATACAGCTTCGGGAGTGGTTGCGGTTAAGAATAAATCTAAGATTCTTAATTCTTCTGCTTCGGATACATAGCTTACAACTGCATTGGTGGTTGCACCATATTCAGCGGTTACGGTGTAGGTATAAGCACCTGCATCGGTACCGTCTGCGATGGTGAATTCAGCAGTGAACACACCATTGTCGCCGGAAGTAACAGTTGCAACTTCAGCACCTTCGGGAGAAGTAACGGTTACGGTTCTGCCTTTGATACCTTTTCCGGTGGAACCTTTTACGGTACCGGTAATGGTAACATCTTCACGAGAAGAAGTAACGTCAGTTACTTCAACTGCATCAGTACCTTCATCAGCAGATTCGTCACCGGTGGTGAAGGTGTAGGTTTTGTCTTCTAATGCTTCTGCATCGTTTACACCCTGTAAACCGGTAACGGTTAAGGTGTAGTCGGTTTCGTATGCTAAAGTTTCTAAGAAAGAAACGATAACTTTTGCACCGTCAACAGTAACTTCAACGGGAATATCGTTGCTTAAGGTAGCAGCAGCGGTATCCATCATATTGTCATTGAAGGTAATGGTTAAGTTGTCAGTACCTCTTGCAACGGTATCGCCATCAGCGAAAGATTCGCTTTCAACGTCGGTTTCGTAGGGAGAAACATAGTCCACTTTTACCCAAGCCAGGCTGTAATCAGTAAAGCCTTCTAAAGTCAGAGTGTAAGTGTCTGCAGTTAAGGGGAACACACCGATGTCAGCATATCCATATGCATCATTAGAAACGGTAGCAGTGATTGCATCGCCGCCAAAATCAGCAGAAACGGTATTGGAACCGGTTGCTTTACCCATTACAGATACCTGATATTTACCATCAACAGGAATGTCCATATTGATGAAGGTAACAGTGCCAACTTCTGCCTGATTGTAACCATCATTAAAAACAACGGTTAAATCAGCAATTTCATTTGCACTTGCAATGGGAGCAATCCATGCTACATCGGTAGCATCTGCAGTATCGTCTAAGGTCAGGTCAAAACCTTTAAAGTTTATAACTGCACTGGATTTGTTATCTGCATAGATGTAGTTGGTGCCTGCTGCCAGGTACACATAACCCAAATTAGTTGCAGTGGTGAACGAATACGCATTCTGACCACTTTTTGCCAGATGAGTTTCGATAATGGTAGATTCGGTACGAATCACGAAATCTGCACCGGCTGTCGAACCGCAACCATAGGTCGCATCAACAGAATAAAAACCTGCAGTGGGAGCAGTCACTTCAAATCTTGCCCATTCACTAGCTGACATACTTAAAGATGCACGGTTAGCCATTGACCACACTTCCAAGGGAGCATAACTTCTGTTATAGTTACCTTGATCCAAACCCGTACTGGGGGTACTGTTACCAGGGGTGGTATCAAAGAACAAAGTTCCATTACCACCGGTTAGTGTGTTGGAAAGAAGGTCCGTATAGGACACTGAAATGGGTTCGGTTGCAAAAGCGGGAATTACAAAATTCACTGCCAAAACAACCATCATAAGTGCTAATGAAAGCACTCGTTTCAAATTACGGTTCATAAGCAATCCTCCTTAATTTTTGCTGTAATTTGATATATATAAAATTTTTATTAGCGAAATATATGTAACTAAAATTATTTTCAAAATTTGGGGTTCCCCGGGCAGAGGCATCTACTCCTCTGCCCGAGAAACAGTTTTTAAAACATCAACACTAAGAATCATTGGTACCTGCAACAAAGCAGTCCGATTATTTCTTTGTGCATCCCTGAGTTAATTCGGGATATCCAGCATACGCATGGTTCTCCAGGTGGGATAAGTATCGATTTCGTTTAATCTGGTTTTATCTTCCAGCCCTGCTTCCGCCATAATTCTCTGTGCAGCGGTAGACCAGGTGGATACTCTGTAGGAGTTACCTTTTAAAGCAACTTCCTTGGTGCTGGTTCCGTTGGTGCCATAAATTTTAGAGGGGTCTCTGCCATCGGTATGGTTATATCCTGCAAAACAGTTATTGATATTTACAAGCTGTCTTGCAAAGAACCAGTATTCGCTGCTATTGTCATAAGCATTAGTTACAACGTTATCACAAACGTTGGTGTAACCGGTACCCTGGTCAAAGTAGATGCCGGGAGCTTTGATCTGACCCGGGTCGATGACATAGTTATCGTTAATCTGAGTTCCGCGAAGATTACCTAAGGTGTAGATGTGAGCACCATCACCCATGGTCTGCATTACATTGTCAATCTTGTTGTAGGAGATGTTGTGATTACCGCAGTCAACGGGATCATCATATCCCCAACCCCAACCAACAACGATACCGGAATAAGAGGTATCTTTAATATCGTTGTGGTGAATGTTTGCATTGCCCACATAATATACGGAAATTGCAGTTAAGCCCTGGAATTCCTGAGCGGTACGACGGAAGATATTGTTGTCAATTTCAATGTTTTTACAACGTTCCGTACCGGAGGCTGCAGAATTACCGTCTCTGTAGTCACCGAGTACAACGCCGGTACCTGCGATATCGTGGAAATAGCTACCGGTAATCTGAGAGTTGGAAACGCCTTCTTCCAAAATGATGGCGCTGGAGCCCATAGAACCGAATTCACAGTTTTTAAATACTAAAGAATCTGCATATTTTGCCACGATCTGCGCGGGGAACAAATGCTGACCGTAGTAAGTTTCACCGCCTAATCTCCATTCGTCGGTCTGGTTGAATGCTACACCTTTTACGGTAAAGTCATCATATCCGCCGTAACGGAAGGAAATACCGTCAAATTCTAAGTTGGTAACTTTGTTGTTGCTGCCAACACCGGTGATATTCATCATACCGTCGGTTACTGCACACCAGGTTTCGATGGTAGCCATATTTTCCTCGGCGTAGGGATAGTAGTACATTTTGCGATCTTCTTTATCGAAGTAGAACTCGCCGGGTTTATCTAAGAGCAGCAGAGAGTTTTCCAAATAGAATTTCTGTCCCTGACCGGGAGTGATGGTGGAGGTGTGTAATCCTTCGATACAGAATGCATTGTAGTAGGGATAAGTGGTGTAAATGTAGGCATTGCTACCACTGTATTCGATTCTGTCTAAGGGGAAACGATGATTTGCCCACTGCAGACTGAATACGATCTGCATTCTGGAAGACTGAACTTCGGTCTGCTGGTCTAAACCTTTGGGGAAGTCTTTGTTGCCACCGGAGAGGGACAACAGAATACCGTCAGTTACATGAGAATCATTTTTCTTTTCGGCAGGATTCATCAGGGCACCTGAATACCATTCGTCACTTCTTGCTAAGGTAGCCTGATAGCCGTTTACAAACAGGGCTCTGGTTTCACGGGTAGAGGTAGATGCTACATAGTAGTTTTCACCGTCTACCTTGCTCCATTTACCGGTTAAGTCTTCCCCGCCGGATAAAACAGGTTTATTGTTCATATCTTCTGCACGAATGATAACTTTGTGACCGTTTTTACCGCCCATGGTGGAATCGATATCAATGGAAACGGAGCTTTTGTAAGTGCCGGGAGCAACATTTACGATAATGTCGCCGGTCATATCAGCGTTGATGGTTTTTACAATTTTCAGTGCATTTGCTAAGTTGTTTACGGGAGCTTCCTTGGTACCTGCATTAGTAGATTTACCGGTAGTTGCCACATAGATTTCACGGTAAGGAGTGCCGTAAACTTCTTTTGCATAGGGAGCAGCTTCTGCTAAATCAGTCATTGCCAGTACTTTCAGATTGCAACCTGCAGAAAGTTCAGTGAACGCTGCAGTTGCCAGACCGTTTTCTCTGGTCATAGCAGTTACTGCTACCAGCTGTTTACCGCTGTAAACTGCTGCAATTAAGGTAACCTCGGAAGGAATGTTCATGCAATCCACAGACACATAAGCAGTGCCTTCGGGCATTGCACTAACTTCCTGACCGGAAGCATTCTTCACGATTACAGTGGGATCTACGATACATTCGTTGTAAGCTTCCAGCATTTCGGCTGCAGTTTCGTAGTTTTTACCAACCATATTCCAGAAGGACATGGGTGCATATACATGGTTTACGGTGTCTGCATTCACGTCGATGTTTGCAGATGCGCCGTATTTTTCCAGAAGATCAAATGCACCTTCCGCGGTGGTAATATCTTTGAAATCGTGAATCAGATGATAGTACATGGAGTTTGTGTCTTCCAAAACGATAGAATCAAAATAGAAGGTATCGCAGTAGAACACAAATTTTAAGGTGTGAGTACCTGCATCCAGGTGAAGCTGCGCCACTTCTTCCTGCTGGTATGCCCAAGTGGTTCCGCTTCTGTCATTATCAAAATGCATGGTAGCGTAATCCACTAAGGTGTCATCCACATATAAGTCGAAGTTTACATCTTTCCAAGCAGCACCAACCATATTCAGGTTGTAAACAGTTTCCTGCGCCACATCCAAGGTGTACGCTGCTTCGGTGTACATATCGGTCAGTTTCAGACCGTTTTTGCCGTTGTAGGTAGCTTGTTCGGTTAATGCGGTGGAAACGGAAGTTTCCGCTTCAATAACCGTGTATAAGTCTGTGTTGGAAACATCGGGCAGAACGGGTGCGGGAGTTGCAGTGGGAGCTGCATTGCTGCTTCCGCTGAAGACTTTCAAGTTTTGTAAGTTCATCTGGGGACCCCAAGTTTCGTGGTCTGCCAGACCGTCTTCCCCGTCAGTCATGGAAAGACGCAACGCAGTTACGGTTGCAATGGAAGAACCTGTATTTTTAATGGTGATCAGGTTCTTGCCTTCTCTTACATACAAGAATTCCATATCCAATCTGTCGGCATCTGCCCAACAGAAGGAACCGCTGCTTACAGGTTTTAAAATTTCTGCATAAAAGCCGGTATCGGAGGTGATTTCAAAGGTGTTTTCTGCACCATCTAATACACCAAGGTAGGGATATACGATACCTGCCCCGTCTTTCGACATGGTTAATTCATAAGTAATCGCAGCACCGGGAGACAGATTCACAAACTTACCGTTCTCATTGGTACCGGTCTGATAGGTGCCGTCTGCTTCCACAAAATTGTGGATATCAGCAACAGAAACGTGCTGTCTGCCGTATGCAGTAAATGCAGTTTCGATTTTGGAAAGATGATTCATACCGAATGCATCTAACTCATTGAAGGTAATATCTGCAGATAAATCAGAGGTGCTCAGATTGTTCACGCCTTTGATCATATACAAATATTTTACGGTACCGCTTCCGGAGAAGGTTACGGTAGAACCGGTTTCGTTAATTAAGGTTACCGCTTTATCAGAAGCCACACGATAGATACCTGCGCTGGGAGCATCATAAGTGATGGTGCCAACCGGAGCGAAGGTTGCGGTGGGAGGAGCGGTAGGAGTGGGAAGATCTACTTCCAAAGTTTTTAAGTTTTTCAGATTAACCTGAGGACCCCATACTGCATGGTCTTTGATTGCGGTTTCTGCGGTTTTAGACAAACGCAAGGAACCGATGAGTGCAGCATTGGAACCGGTATTGGTGATGGTGATCTGGTTTACGCCTTCTCTTACATACAAGAATTCCATATCTTGCTGTTTGGAACCGTCTTTCCAACAGGTAGTCTGCCAACCGGCAGCATCTTTGGTAATTTCTGCATAGAAGCCGGTATCGGAGGTGATTTCAAAGGTATGCTGAAGGTCATCCTGAACATTCAGGTACGGATAAACAATACCTGCACCGGTAGCGCCTACAGTTGCATTTACAGTAACAGATGCGCCGGATTCCAGAGACATCAGGCTGTTAATAGCCTGCGTATGGTCTACTGCGTAGCATACAGAAGGAGCAGAAATCTGATCAATATATGCCAGGCCGTTATCTTCCAAGTTGGTAAAGGTTACGTTTGCATTTTTGTTAGTGGTTTGAATTTTATTTACACCTGCGATTAAGTAGATGTATTTGGTTTCGTTTGCTGCTAATGCTGCAACGGAACCGGTTTCGCTGGTCAAAGTAACCGCTTTGTCGGAAGTTACTTTGTGCACCCCTGCATAAAGAGCAGTGTAAGTAACAAAGTCTGCAGCAGGAGTGGGAACAGGTGTGGGAGTCGGAGTGGGAGTTGCTTCGGGTTCGTTGCTGTATGCAACCACTTTCAACTCAGTCATTTTCATCTGAGGATCCCAGGCTGAGTTGCCAACCAGTTCTCCTGCACTATGAATTGCAATAGTGTACAGTGTAGTATCGGTGGATCCGATGTTTTCGATGGTGATGGTGTTTTCACCATTTCTTACATATACCATTTCGGGATCCTGTCTTGCTGCATCTGCCCAAGCTTGGGAGCTGCCGCTGGTTCCTGCAGGATTGTATATATCGCCATAGAAGCCGGTATCGGTGGTAACTCTGACAGTAGCTTCTGCACCACCATTGAAGGCAATGTAGGGATATACGATACCCGCCATTCCTTTGGAAGGAGTATAGGTAAAGGTATAGGTTTCTCCGGGAGCCAAAGCTTTGTAAATAGCTGACGCAACTCTGTCTTCCTGACCGGAGATGATGGGTTCTTTGGGAATATTCACCTGATTGAAGTAAGCTTTACCATTGTCATCTAAAGCGGTAAAGGTTAATTCTGCATCAAGGTCGGTGGTGGTGATTTTGTTTTCACCTGCGATTAAGTAAATGTATTTGGTTGCGCCTGCAGTTAATGCTGCCACAGAACCGGTTTCGTTGGTTAAGGTAACCGCTTTGTTGGAAGAAACTGCATAAACACCTGCGTATTGTGCTTCGTAAGTAACGGTAAGTACTTCAGGAGTCGGTTCCGGAGTCGGCTCGGGAGTGAGACTATAGGGAACAACCTTCAAGGATGCCATATTCATCTGGTCTTTCCAGTAATCAGCTTCCGCTAAAACACCGGTAGTACGAATGCCAACAGCATACAGCGTAACAGAGGAAGTACCGATATTTTCAATGGTAATTTCCTGTTTGCCGTCTCTTACATAGAGCATTTCAGGATCCTGACGAGCAGCATCTGCCCATGCAGAAGAGCTATAGTTATAAGCAAGATAGATGTCTGCATAGTAGCCGGTATCGGTGGTTACTCTTACAGAGTTACCTGCGCCAGATGCGGGAGCAATATAGGGATATACAAGACCTGCATCGATTACACCCGGAGTATAGGTTGCGGTGTGTTTTGCACCGGGAGCCAAAGTCACATAACTAAAGCCTGCAACCGTATCGCCGGTATCACCGGGAAGAACGGGCTCTTTGGTCATAGCAACTTTGTTGATATAATCCAAACCATTACCATCTAATGCGGTAAAGGTTAAGGTTGCTGATGAAACACTTTTGGTAATGTTGTTATTACCTTTAATCAGGTAGAAGTAATCGGCAACACCTGCTTTTAAGGTAACAGTATGACCGGTTTCGTTGGTCAAGGTAACTGCTTTGTTGGAAGTTACCTGATACACACCTGCATAAGGTGCATCGGTGTACGAGATAGCTTCACTTGCTGCAAGCACTGCAGTTGCGGGTACTAAAGCTACCAGCAGGCTACACATCATGGTGCATACCAGAAGGAACGATAGTAACTTTTTAAAGCTTGTTGTCATAATGTCAAGACCCTCCTTAAGTTGAAAATATAATGTGGTTTACGGGGGTTTTTATTTTTCTCCCGGAATATGCAAAAAAAGCATATTCCGAGAATTATTTTGAACAGAATTTATTCGTCTGCAGGTTTATCCACACCACGCATGGTACGCCAGGTGGGATAATAGTCGATAGCAGCAACTCTGGACTTATCTTCCACGCCTGCTTCTGCCATAACACGCTGTGCGGTCTGGCTCCAGGTGCGAACATTGATGTTATTGGAGCTGTATGTCACACCGGCAGTATCCAACGGGAAGGTGCCAAAATATTTGGGGTCACCGCCGTCGGTATGGTTATAGGCTGCATAGTTGTCATTTAAGTGAACATTTTTTCTTGCAAAGAGCCAGAAGTCACCGGAATCATTGGCTTTTTGGAACACATTATCGCAAATCTGAATGTAGCCGGAGCCTTCATCAAGATATAAGCCACCGCGACGGAAGTCATCGGGATCTATAAAATAGTTATCCATAATGTGGGTATTTAACTGATCGCATAAGGTGTAAACCTGGGCGCCATCGTCCAATACCTGCAAGCAATCCTGGATTTTGTTGTATGCCACCGTGTGATTACCGCATTGGGTGGAAGCATTGTAGCCCCATCCCCAGCCTACGGCAATTCCGGTGTAGCCCAGATTTCTGATGTCGTTATGATGAATGTTTACGCCGTTTGCATAATACACGGCAACTGCATTCAGTCCCAAAAATTCTTGGGTACAACGGCGGAAAATGTTGTCTCCGATTTCAATATTGGAGCAACGCTCCACCTTGCCGTCGTAGGTTTTATTGTGCAGATAGCTTCCTACCGATATGCCGCCGCCGGAAATATCGTGGAAATCACTGTGAATCACTTTGGAGTTGGACACGCCTTCGGTAAAATAGATACCGCTGGAGCCAAGACAAGCAAATTCACAACCGTTAAACACAACGGAATCTGCATAAGAAACCAAAACCTGCGCATGCATCAGCTTTTGAGTATAATAGGTTTGGGTGCCGATGCGAAGCTCGTCAGACTGGTTAAATGCCGCACCGTAGGTAGTGGCATCGTCCCAGGCACCGTGTTGGAAGGAAATATTTTGAAATTCCAAATTTTCCACCTTGGAAGAGGAGCTGACACCTTGAATGGTGAGCAATCCATCCGTTACGGCACAATAGGTTTTTGCAGTGGTCATATCTTCGTTGGCATAGGGATAGTAGTACATTTTTTGGTTAGCTTTATCGAAATAAAACTCACCGGGTTCATCTAAGAGTGCCATTGCATTTTCCAAATAGAATGCTCTGATATGGCCATTGGGGTCAATAGGCATAATGGTTTGCGTATGATTATTGAGCAAATATGCGTTAAAATAGGGATATTTGGTGTTGATATATGCATAGTTGGAATCATAGGTAACGCTGTCTACCGGAAAACGATGGTTTGCCCATGCAAGATTGAATACAATCTGCATCCGGGACTCCCCTTTTAATTCTCTGGAAATATCAGGACGTTCCTTCAAGCTTACCTTGATGCCGTCTGCTTTATGAGAACTGTTTTTGGGCGAGCTTGGAGTAATAGGATCTCCCCAATACCACTGATCGCTTCGTGCCATAGTTGCCTGGTAGCCGTTCACATACAAGGCTCTGGTTTCACGGGTGGTGGTAGAAGCTACCCAGTATTCTTCGCCGGAAACCTTGCTCCATTTACCGGTTAACGATTCGCCACCGGATAGAATCGGACGATTTTCGGGGTCGTCTCCCCGGATAATTACCTTATATCCGTTTCGACCGCTCATAGTGGGGTCAATCGTAAGAGTGGTATTGCTGCGGTAAACACCGGGAGCCACATGAATGACAATATCACCGGTCATGGAAGCATTTACGGATTTTACCTTGGTAAGGGCTTGTGCCACAGTGGCAAGAGGTTTTTCCGGCGATAATCCGTCATTGGTGGATTTTCCGCCGGGTGCCACGTAGAAATCCATATAGGAACCGCTGGCAGTGTAGGGCGTAATCTCATCCATATCGGAGAATGCCAGAATTTTAAGCGTGCTACCTGCTTCCACATCTGTTAAGCCAAAGGAAACAGTGGTAGAGGTGCTACTTGCTGTTTTTGGGATTTGCGCCAGCTTTCCGCCTTTGTAAATTGCGCAAATCAGCGTGATGTTGCGAGGAATATTGGAGCAATTCACGGTCACAGTGGAACGTCCTTCCGGAAGGGTTGCAACCACCTGGTTGGAAGCGTTTTTAATTCTGACCGTGGGGATTGCTGCTTCTTCCTCCAGTGCTGCCTCATAAAGAGCAACCAACTCTGCAGGGGTGTCATACTCCTTACCAACCATACTCCAAAATGCCATCGGCGGATACGCCAGGTCTTGGGTGTCGGCTTCCACATCAATATAAATGTAATCGCCGGAGGTTAACAGGGCTTCATAAATGCCTTGAGAGGTAGCAATATCTTTGATTCCGTAAAGAATCTGATACTGCTTAGAGTAGGTGTCTTCTAAGGTGAAAGAATCAAAATAGAATGTATCGCAATAGAAAGTAAATTTCAGTGTATGCGTTCCCTTGGATAAGGGGAAGGTTGCCACACATTCCTCGTTATAAGAATAGGTGGCGGAGCGGTCGCTTTGGAAGTGCATATTTTCATAAAAATAGTTAGTTCCGTCGATGGAAATATCAAAGGAAACATCCTTCCAGGCAGCGCCCTTCATATATAAATTGAAAACTGTATCTTCTTCTACGTTAATGGTGTAACTACCGTTGGATTCCGAACCCGCCTTGGCAACTGACGTGCCGGCATAGGTGGTTTTGGAAATGCTGCCGGAGGCATAATTTTCAGCCTGGTACACCGTTCTCATCGCTCTGTCGGAAACATCTGGGTTTACCGAGGGAGGAGTGGGAGTCGGTTCGGCAGTGGGAACAGGTGAAGGCAAGCTTGCCCCTTCTGTTACCTTTAAATTGACTAAATTGATTTGGGAACCCCATGTTGCATGGTTTTTCACGCCGTCGGAACCATCTGTCATAGACATACGAAGGGATGCAACGGTAGCGGTGTTACTTCCGGTATTCAAAATGGTGATGGTGTTGGTTCCTTCTCTTAAATAGAGAAATTCCATATCCATCTGTGCAGAACCGTCTGCCCAGCAGGTGGTCTGCCAACCGGTGGTATTATTTTTCATAAGTTCGGCATAGAAGCCGGTATCGGAGGTCACAACAAAGCTATGCGCCTTATTGTCACACACACCCAGGTACGGATACACAATGCCTGCACCATCGGCAGAAACCTCTGCCTGTAAGGTAACAGAAGCACCGGGGCTTAGGGCAATATACTGACCAATGTCATTGGTCTGTGTGGAGTAGGTTCCCTCTCCCCCTACCAAATAATTGTGAATACCCACATCGAGTCGATCTCCAAAGGAGGTATGTTCGGTGGCATAGGGGATATAGGAGGTAGTGATTTTGGAAAGATAACTCATTCCGTAATTCGTTAGCTTGGAAAAGGTTACGGTAGCGGATGGATTGGAGGTGGTAATCTTATTGTTACCCTGAATCAGATAAAGATATCCGATGTCATCCGCCGCTAAGGTTAGCGTGCTTCCCGTTTCATTTGTTAGGGTCACTGCTTGATCGGCGGTTACTCGATAGATTCCTGCATTCTCCGCAGTGTATTCCATCGTTCCGGCCGGTGCATAGGTAGGTTTTGGGGTTGCAGTCGGAGTAGGTGCAACAGTAGGAATCGGAGTGGGTGTGGTGCCGCTTTCAGTAAACGGAATCACAACCAACTCTGCCATTTTCATCTGTGCATCCCAATAAGAATTGCCAATCAGCTCGCCGCCACTGTGCACACGAATGGCATGAATCACAGATTGGGTATCGCTGATATTTTCAATGGTGATGGTGTTTTTTCCATCTCTCACATACATTAAAGCCGGGTCTGTTTTTTTGCTGTCTTCCCAAGCATAAGAAGTAACAGGGTACCCTGCGGGTTTATATATGGTAGTCTGATAACCGGTATCGGTGGTTATCTTTAACACATATTCGTTGGGATCGTTAAAGGCAAGATAGGGATACACAATCCCGTTCTTTCTCTTGGAGGGAGTGTAGGTGAAAGTGTAGGATTCACCGGGATCGAGATGGGGTTCATCCTTGGTAGCAAATGTAACTACCACATCTTCCTGCCCAACAGGAATAGGCTCGTTGGTCTGGGAAACTTGATCAAGATAATCCAAACCATTGCCGTCTAATGCAGTAAAGGTTAAGTTTGCTGATGCAACACTCTTGGTAATGTCGTTATTACCTTTGATCAGGTAGAAGTAATCAGAACTCCCTGCTTTTAAGGTAACAGTATGACCGGTTTCGTTGGTCAGAGTTACTGCTTTGTCGGAAGTTACCTGATACACACCTGCATACGGTGCATTGGTATACGAGATGGTTTCGCTTGCCGCTGCAGACATTGGTACAAAAACTACCAATAAACTGCTCATAATGGTGCAAACTAAAAGAAACGAAATAAGTTTTTTAAAGCTTGTTTGCACGTTTATGCCCCTCCTTAAGCTGAAAATTTTGTAAATAGTACGGGGGGATTATTTTTTGGGAATCACTTCGGGATAAGTCGTCCTTTCAAACTTATCCCGAAGTTTTTTTAAGGTTTATAACGATGATAACGCTATCACAGATTAATCCTCTGCGGGAACGTCTAACATACGCATGGTTCTCCAGGACGGATAGAAGTCTACCCTCTGAAGTTCCTCCTGATTGTCTACACCTGCTTCAGACATAATTCTCTGTGCAGATAAAGACCAGCTGGTAACGCTTACGTTATTGTTTTCCATGGTTACGCCGGAGCTGTCAAAACCGTAGGAACCGCCGGTGGAAGGCATTCTACCGTCAGTATGGTTATAAGAACCGTAACAGTTGTCAATCTGAACGTATCTTCTTGCAAACAACCAACGGTCAGTGGTGGGTTTTGCATCGGTGAACACGTTATCGCTGAAATACAGATCCTGAGTTGCCTGGTCAAGGTACAGACCGCCTCTTAAGTGGTCGCCCGGATCGATAAAGTAGTTATCGTTAATCTGGTTGTAGCCCTGCAAACCAACAGTGTAAATCTGAGAACCGTCATACATGGTCTGCATAACATCTTCAATTTTGTTATAGGATACTACGTTGTTTCCGCAATCATCGGGTAACGCTGCTCCCCAACCCCAACCAACAGTGATTGCGGTGTAAGGCATATCAGCGATATCGTTATGATGAACTTTGGAATCACCGGTATAGTACATCGCAATTGCGGTGGTACCTAAGAATTCCTGTGCACAACGACGGAAGATGTTGTTATCCACTTCAATGTGAGTAGAACGCTGTTTGGAAGCATCCATGTTTCTATCGTGTAAGAAGTTACCCACTACTACACCGGTACCGGAAATATCGTGGAAGGAGCTTCCGGTTACACGGCAGTTGGTGTCCCCTTCTTCAAAGAGCACTGCACTGGAGCCTAAGTTTGCAAATTCGCAGTTTTTAAATACTACGCTGTCAGCATATTTTAAGGTAACCTGTGCCGGGAACATATAGCTACCATACCAGATTTCGCCACCCACACGCATATCGTCTGCCTGATTGAATGCTGCACCGTTGGTGGTTGCATCATCAAAGGCACCGTAGCGGAAGGAGATGCCGTCAAACTCGATGTTGGAAACTTTGTTGGTTGCGTTTACACCGGTAACAGTCATCAGACCATCTGTTACTGCACAATAGGTTTCTGCAGTTCTCATATCTTCGTTTGCATAGGGATAGTAATACATCTTACGAGCATCTTTATCAAAGAAGAATTCACCGGGAGCATCCAGCAGATCCATAGAGTTTTCCAAATAGAAGGAACCGGTGGGCTGAATGGTAGAGGTGGTGGCATCATCATTTACGAAGATGTGATATTTGGGGAACGGAATGTAGATATAGGCGTGTTCATAACCATAGTAATCACCGTAAACAATTTTTTCCACGGGGAAACGATGGTTTGCCCAGTTTTTCTGGAATACTACCTGCAATCTGGTATCATCTCCCAGAGTTCTGGGGAAGGTGGTATCCCATCTTTCGATATCTACCACAAAACCGTCTGCAACGTGCACGTCATTCTGGGGATTTGCAGGTTTGATCAGGTCTTTTCCGGTATACCAAACGTCACTTCTTGCTAAAGTTGCCTGGTAACCGTTTACATATAATGCTCTGGTTTCACGAGTGGTGGTAGAAGCTACCCAATAATTTTTACCGGAAACCTTGGTCCATTTACCGGTTAAAGGTTCCCCACCGGATAAAATGGGACGGTTATCGGGATCTTCTGCCTTGATGATAACTTTGTAACCGTTCATACCGCCCATGTTCTGGTCGATTGCAATGGTGGTGTTGCTGCGGTATACACCGGGAGCAACATGTACCACGATATCGCCGGTCATGGAAGCATTATAGGATTTTACTTTGCTTAATGCCTGTGCAACAGTTGCTACTGGGGTTTCGGGAGTTAAACCATCGTTGGAGGATTTCCCGTTGGTTGCCACATAAATATCTTTGTAAACGCCGGTGGAGGAGTAGGGTTTTACTTCTGCCAGGTCGGAGAATACCATGATTTTCAGCTCACTCTGTGCGGTTAAACCGGTTAAGTTGCAGTTAACGGTGGTGGAAGTACTTGGTAAGGTATTTAAGTTACCAACCATCTTGCTGCCCTTGTATTCTGCCACAACCACGGTGGATTTTGCAGGCATATTGGAGGTATTGATAATCATTCTTGCATTGCCTGTGGGAACTTTATTCACCAGAACATTGGAAGAATTGTATAATTTTACGGTGGGGTTAGATGCTTCCGCAGCAACAACATCATTGTATACTGCAAGCATATCATCTAAAGAATCAAAGTTCTTGCCAACCATAGGCCAGAAGGACATTTCCGGACAGAATAAATCGGAAGTGTCAGCTTCCACATCGATATCAATCAAGGTACCACATTCTTTTAAAATGTTATATGCCTCAATAGAAGTGGTAGCATCTTTGAAGCCATAGAGCAGATGATAGGTTCTGCTGCTGGTGTTTTCCAGACGGAATGCATCAAAGTAGAACACATCAGTGAAATAGGTAAAGCTGATGGTATGTGTGCCTGCAGTTAAATTCAAGGAACAAATTTTTTCGTTCAGTGTAGGATAGGAAGAATCCTTCGGCACATTGAAATGCATGGTTTCGTAAGACACATAGTTATCGTCAACGGTGATATCAACGGAAGCATCTTTCCATGCAGCACCTCTGAAGTACAGGTTATATACCCCGGTATCGGGAACAGTAACGGTGTAGGTAGAGGTGGATTCGTTGGCAGCACTGATAACTGCTGCACCATCATAAGTGGTTTTGGAAACACCGCTTGCAGAGGTATAGCTTTCTGCTTCGGTGATAATCATATACTCAGAATCGGTAATATTCGGAGTAGGAGTAGGAGTGGGAGTGGGTTTTGCAGTGGGAACGGGAGTTGCGGTGGGAGCAGTGGTGGGAGCAACAGTAGGTTCGGGAGTTGCTACCGGAAGGTCTGCCACTTTCTTCACAAACTGCATATAGTCAGTGGAATCGTATCCTGCTTTGTCCAAACGACCAAAGTCGGTTTCGGAAAGCATAACGGAATAGGTTCCGATATTTTCAATTTTAATGGTATTAGCACCTTCCACAAAGTACAAGGGCTGGTCCTGATACATGGGACCGTTGGTCCAACCGGTCTGAGTCAGGTAATAATCTGCATAATAGTCGCCGCTGGTCACACGAATGGTGGTGTTGCCGCCAATCGCTTTAACCAAAAGCTGCATACCATACACGCCGGTATAGGGAGCGTTGAAGGTGTAGGTTGCATATTCTCCGTTTACCATGGTGAAATCAGCACCGTTTAAGTGGGATTCATCCATGTTCACATCACCGGTGATTGCATCCATTCCGAAACCGCCGATGTAACCGTTGAAAGCAGGTTCTGCTTTTACGTTACCAATCCATTTGGTAATTTCCTGGGGAGTAGGAGTGGGAGTGGGTGCCGGAGTGGGAGTGGGAGTCGGTTCGGGAGCGCCGGTCACTTTTACGAAGGGCAGAAAATCTAAGGATTTTTCTGCGCTGGTAGCATCCAGACGACCAAAGTCGATAGAAGAAACGGTTGCATTGTAATCACCGCGTAATTCTAATTTAAAGGTGTTTTTCCCTTCTTTGAAGTACATAGGCTGGTCCTGTTTACAGCCGGAGCTCCAACTTGTAGCAGTCACGTTGTAGGTTGCTTCGTAACCGTCTTCGGTGGTAACATGCCAGTTAACAGGAGTACCACTGAACCAGTCGGTACGAATCTGCATTGCATACACACCGGTATAAGGCATATCAACAGTGATATAAGCCCAGTCCCCTGCAATCATGGTGAATGCACCGTTTGCAGCAAAGGGAGCACCTGAAGATGCCTGATAATCGGTTCCTGCAACAGCATCAGCGCCGTTGCGGAAAGAAGCTTTGATATCTTCCACGGTGGAGGTGTAGCCATTTCTATAGGCATCACCCAAATCGCTGTACGCACCGGGCCAGGTTAAGGGAGCTTCGGTGGGTTCCGGAGTGGGAGACGGAATGGGAGTGGGAGTGGGAATCTGCACAGGAGAATCCACGCTTTTTACTAAGGGTAAAAAGTCTAAGGATTTGTCTGCACCTTGTGCATCCAATCGACCCATATCCAATGCATTCACAATTGCATTGTTATTTCCCATCAATTCAATTTTGATGATGTTTTTACCTTCTTTTAAATAAATGGGCTGGTCCTGATTACAACCGGAACTCCAGCTGGGGGAGTTTAAGTTGAACTGAGCCAGATAATCTTCAT
This sequence comes from Oscillospiraceae bacterium, assembly GCA_015068645.1. Classification (NCBI taxonomy): domain Bacteria; kingdom Bacillati; phylum Bacillota; class Clostridia; order Eubacteriales; family Oscillospiraceae; species Oscillospiraceae bacterium. The sequence continues at coordinate 31,051 of SVKD01000008.1, read as the reverse complement.
CGGTGGTAACGTGAACGGTGGTAGTGCCGTCGCCGCCAATCCATGCTGTGGACATCTGCAGCGCATACACACCGGTGTAGGGAGCGGTAATTTCATAGTAACCCCAGTCACCCACTACCATGGTGAAGGAACCATCTGCTCCGAAGGGAGCACCGGAAGATGCCTGATAGTCAACCCCGGCAACCGATTCGGTACCATTAGATTTGGTGAAGGTGGTTAAGCCGTAGTACTCACCCACATAGCCGTTTTTGTAAGCAGCATCTAAAGTGCTGAACTTACCGGTCCAGGTGGGGGTTGCCGCAAATGCGGGAACTGCCATCATACTTGCCAGCATAGAAACCAACAAGCAGAATGCTAATAGTTTTTTCAATGCGATTTTCAAGGGAAACTCCTCCTTCAAACGTAATCGTTTGTTTTTTTAGAATCGGACAGAGATTAGTAAGGTCCGATTGGATTGAGTCTTAGTCGATGATAGCATCATCGGGAATGTGGAACATGGGAATGGTTCGCCAAGCGGGATAATAATCCACATCTGCTACTCTTTCTTTATCTTCCACACCTGCTTCTGCCATAATTCTCTGTGCTGTGGTTTTCCAAGATGTCTGATTGATGTAGTTGGTGCCATAGCTCACACCGGAGGTATCCATGGGGAAGGTGGCAAATCTTCTCGGGTCACCGCCATCGGTGTGGTTATAAGCTACATAGTTGTCATTTAAATTTACATATTTTCTTGCAAAGAGCCAGAAGTCACCGGAATCTTTTGCTTTTTGTACCACGTTATCGGTCATAGAGATATATCCGGTACCTTCATCAAAGTAAACACCGCCGCGACGGTAGTTACCCGGGTCGATTAAATAGTTGTCATTTAAATGCATATTTTGCTGGTCGCCTAAGGTGTAAATCTGAGCACCGTCATCCAACACCTTGCAGACCTCTTCAATTTTATTGTAAGAAACTGTGTGATTACCGGTGTCGTCGGGTTCGTAGTATCCCCAACCCCAACCGATAGAAATACCGCTGTATGGCAGGTATTTGATATCATTGTGATGTACATTCACAGAATCCGCATAATATACAGCAACTGCAGGCAGATTCATAAATTCCTGTGCAATTCGGCGGAACACGTTGTTTCCGATTTCAATATTCCTGCATCGTCCGACACTGGAATAGTTACTGTTGTGCAGATAGTTGGCAACGGAAATACCGCCACCGGAAATATCGTGAAAATCACAGTTTACTACTTTGGAATTGGTAACCCCTTCCACCATATACATTGCGGAAGAGCCCATATTGGCAAATTCACAACCGTCAAACACCACAGAGTCTGCAAAGTTTACCATAATCTGTGTATGCATCAGATGCTGAGAATAACCGGTTGCGGTACCGCGGCGAAGCTCGTCTGCCTGGTTGAATGCTGCACCATAGGTGGTGGCGTCATCCCAGGCACCGTGTTTGAAGGAAATGTTTTTAAATTCCACATTTTCCACACGGTTTGTGGAAGAAGCGCCCTGAATGGTTAATAAACCGTCGGTTACTGCACAATAGGTTTCTGCAGTAGTCATATCCTCATTGGCATAAGGATAGTAATACATTTTGCGGTTGGCTTTGTCAAAATAGAACTCGCCGGGCTCATCTAAAAGCGCCATAGCATTTTCTAAATAGAAATCTCTGTTTTTGAGCGGCTGAACCGTAGAAGTATGTCCATCCATCAGGAATGCATTGTAATACGGATAAGTGGTATTAACATATGCGTAGCTGGAATCATACTTCACACTGTCAACGGGGAAACGCTGATTTGCCCAAGCTAAGTTGAATACAATATGCATTCTGGTTTCCCCACCTAAATCTTTGGAAATATTGGGATAGCTGGACAAGCTTACTTTAATACCGTCTGCAGTGTGATCTTCGTTTTTCGGACTGGATGGCGTAATGTAAGAACCGCTGTAACATTCTGCACTTCTTGCCAGTACCGCCTGATAACCGTTCACATACAGTGCTCTGGTTTCACGGGTAGAGGTAGAAGCTACCCAGTAGTTTTTGCCGGAAACCTTGGACCATTTACCGGTTAAGGGTTCCCCACCGGAAAGAACGGGTCTGTCATCCGGGTCGTCCCCTTGGATGATGACCTTGTAACCGTTTTGACCGCCCATCGCAGGGTCGATTGTAATGGTCACATTACTACGGTACACACCGGGTGCCACGTGAATGATAATATCACCGGTCATCTGGGAGTTTACGGATTTCACTTTGGTCAACGCTTGCGCCAAAGTTGCCAACGGCGCATCGGGTGAGGTTCCTGCATTAGTGGATTTTCCGTTGGTTGCAACGTAGAAATCCATATAAGTGCCGGAGGAAGTATAAGGTTTTAAATCCTCCATATCGGTAATTGCTAAAATTTTCAGTTCGCTTCCTGCTTGCACATCCGTTAAACTAAAGGAAACAGAAGTGGAATTGCTCAGTTGAACCTGAGGAATCTGCATCAGTTTCCCGCCCTTGTATATTGCGCAAACCAAAGAAGTATTCTTGGGAATATCTGCACAATCCACAGTAACGGTAGATTTTCCTGCAGGTAAATCGGAAACTGAAACATTGGAAGCATTTTTGATTTTGACGGTGGGATTTGCCACTTCGTCAGCCAGCACGGATTCATACAGCGCTTTTAATTCTGCAGGCGTGCTGTAATCTTTACCGACCATACCCCAGAATGCCATTTCGGGACAAGCTAAATCAGCGGTGTCAGCTGCCACGTCAACATAAATGTAATCCCCTGCGGAAAGCAGTGCTTCATATATACCCTGGGATGTGGCAATATCTTTGATTCCGTAAAGAATCTGATACTCTTTGGAATAGGTGTCTTCCAAGGTGAAGGAATCAAAATAGTAGGTATCACAGTAGAAGGTGAATCCAATGGTATGTGTTCCTTTGGATAAGGGGAAGGTTGCCACACATTCTTCATTGTAGGAGAAGGTGGAGTTTCTGTCACTCTGGAAATGAGCGGTTTCGTAGTAATATACGGTTCCGTCCAAAGCGATGTCAAAGGAAACATCCTTCCAGGCAGCCCCCTTCATATATAAATTGTAGATAGTATCTTCGGGGACAGTTACGGTGTAAGTAACAGAAGATTCGGAAGTTGCTGTTGCCACAGAAGCACCATTATAGGTGGTTTTGGACAAGCTTCCGGATTTATAATTTTCCCCTTCGTACACCGTTCTCATCGCTCTGTCGGAAACATCCGGGTTTACGGACGGAGGAGTGGGAGTGGGTGCCTGAGTGGGAGTGGGGGTAGCAGTAGGAGTGGGAGTAACCACAGGTTCTGCCGGCATAGAAGATACCGGTTTTACAAAACTCATATAAGACATGGAATCATATCCTGTGGCATTTAAGAAACCGTAATCCAAATCGGATAAGGTTACCTCATTTGCTCCGATATTTTTTAAGGTGAAGGTGTTCGCCCCTTTGGTGAAATACATGGGCTGGTCAACAAGCACACCGGTCTGATTGGTCCAACCGGTTTTGGTGAGCGGAAAATCAGCATAATAGTCACCCGAAACCATACGGACGGTGGTTTTACCACTGATGGCATTCACCCTCAGTTGAACACCATACACTCCGGTATAGGGAGCATTAAAGGAGTAGGTTCCCCATTCCCCGTTTGACATGGTGAAATTATCACCGCTGATATGACCGCTTTGTGCATAATAGTCACCACTGAAGCTGGTTGCAGCTACTTCCCCGCTGTAACCATTAAACGCAGGCTCCTTCTTGACGTTCCCAATCCAGGTAGTTACCTGAGCAGGTGTCGGGGTGGGCGTTGCGGTAGGTTTCACGGTAGGAGTAGGAGTAGGAGTTGCAGTCGGCTTCACCGTAGGAGTAGGTGTTGCCGTAGGTTTCACCGTCGGTGTAGGTGTTGCAGTAGGCTTCACCGTAGGAGTAGGAGTTGCGGTTGGTTTTACTGTGGGAGTGGGTGTGGGCTTCACAGTAGGAGTGGGAGTGTTTGCCGGTGCTTTGGTAGGAGTAGGCGTGGGACAGAATGTGGGAGTTGCTCCCTCTGCCGGCATATCTGCCACCTTTCTTACTAAGGGCAAAAGTTCCAAAGAATTACAGCCGGTTGCATCCAAACGTCCAAAATCGTAAGCACTCACGGTTACAGATGCATCGCCAACATTGGTTACCACAACGGTGTTTGCGCCTTTTTTAAAGTACATGGGCTGGTCCTGCAGGTTATCGTTAGAATTGGACCAACCGGGATATTCCATAAAGAATTCTGCGTAATAGTCACCGGATACGGCACGGATTGCAGCAGTTCCTTCCGGTAAAGAAGAAACTTGAATCTGCATTGCATACACGCCGGTATAGGGTGCGTTATAGGTATAGGTTGCATGGTCGCCGGGTTTCATGGTAAAGGTGCCGGAACCTACGGTACCGGAATAGTCACCGGTGAAATCGGTTGCTTTAAAATCACCATAGTAACCGTTGTAGCCGATTTCCCATCTGGCATTGCCCCACCAGATGATGCCTTCCTCTTCTTCGTAATCAGCTTCCGTATTGGGGCCTACGGAGGAAGATAAAATCAGCTCACGGTAGTTAAAATAAGCACCATTGTTCTGAATTACAATTTCGTTTACCCCTTCATTCAAATAGAAGGAACATAACTTGGTTAATTCAGTAAAGTTCAAAACACCGGATGTGGAAGGAAGAGAGGTATCGTATGAAGTGCCGTTTACCTTCACGGTGATGGAAGTTTTTGCGGAGGTTCCCGCATCCAGTGCCAGACTGTAGGTACCGGCTTCTTCCACGTTGAAACGGTAAGTCAGCCATTCACCTTTCAGCATTTCCACAAAAGTACCATAGTTCCCGCTGTATACTTCCACGGGGTAGTATTTTGTTAAGTACGTGGAATTATCAAAGCCATTGGGAGAATTGTCTTTATACTCCCCTACCGTTAAACTGAAATCTGTTGCCAGAATACTGATTTCGGTGTACGCATATACGGTTAATCCCGCAAGCATACTGCACAACATTGCAATTACAAGAATTGCAGACAATAATTTTTTCATAAATTTTAAGAAATCCTTTCATTAATTTTTGGGTTTCAATATTTCTTTGATGTCGCAATTCTACAGAGGAAACGTCCTCCAAAATTCTCAGTCATCTGAAATATGGGAGAATTTTTCCTCAATAGAGTTGCATCTCGGGGAGATTTGGGTTCTATCTTAACATTCGGGTCGGCAGGAGCATAGCACTCCTGCCGAGTCCCTTTTGTTTGTTTTGTTTGTATGCTCTCACGCTATTTTAAAGCAACAACGTGAGAAAAATCAAACTATATTTTGCAAACCGAACCCACAGGGGTTATCCGAAGACGTACCTTGTGTACGTCGAGTGATGAGGTTTGCGAAATAGAGGAAGATTTTTTTAGAATACGGGTTTTAAGCCGTCAAAGCTATCCCAAACGAATACTTTAATAGTATCGCCGTCTTCGGGAACGTAGTCATACAGAGTAGCTTCTACAGGTAAATAAGAACCGGTTGCTTCTTCATATTCCAGATAGCCTTCGCCCATCATGTATAACTGTTCGCCGGTATATACTGCAACTAATACAGTAGTGCCGGGTGCGTTCCAGTCACCAACCTGGAAGGTGTATACTAAGTTACCGGAACCATCGTCTGCAACAGTGATCATATCTTTTGCAAAGTTGTATGCAGTTTTGATATCATCGTAAGTTTGATATGCACCGGATTCTAACATAGCGCAGTTTAATAATGCGTTGTATGCATATTCAGGATAGATGAAGTCGGTTTCGGGAGTAACGGTGATGTCGGAAGTTAATACATCTTCGAATTCTGCTAAAGCATCTGCGATGTCTTCAGTGGTTTCTGCAGACTGCATTGCTGCTAAGAACATATCCTGACGAGTCAGAGTGGTGAATTCAAAGCTGTGAACGTGAGTCATCATGAAGCGATCTCCACCTGCATCATTGTTTTCGGTTAAGGTGAAGGTCATGGTGTATTCACCAGCCGGTAAGAATACTTTATCGGGAGTGATGGTTACACTTGCTACTTCGTTTTCGTTACCGAAGTAAGGCAGTTCGCCGTCTACCATTACGATTTCTGCATTCACGCCGTCATTCATAGTGATTTTAACGGTGGGAGTCAGCGGAACGGTAGCGGTCATAACCAGACCATAGTAATCATCTGCAGGAATGTTGATAGTATACTCATATTTGAAGGTGTTTGCTGCAGTATCATTATTGTCTGCAACGTGGATACCGTAGTAGTTATTTCTTACAGTATATTTTTCGATTGCACTTAAATCTGCAGGAGCACCAACATAGTTATGTGCCTGAACAAATGCAGAGGGAAGAACTGCAGAAGTATCTTCTACATAAGAGAAGGAAATTCTCTGTAAGTACATCCAACCGCCGCCTAAGTTCTGAACCCAAACGGAGTTTACACCTTCATCTAAATAAATGGTGCCGCCTTTGATGGTTCTGTAGTTATCGGGGCTTGCAGGATGATCAACTTTTGCAATAGAATCTTTGGTTTCTACTGCGATGGTAGCTTCAGCACCATAAACAGCTGCAGTGGTGTATACATCGTAGTAACCTGCAACTCTTGCTTCTACTTCAAATCTCTGCCAGCAACCGGATAATAACTGACAACCAATGGAAGAACCTATAACAGGAGTTTCAGCATTGGTCAGATAGTAATCGTAGTTTTTGCCGCCAGCGGTTAAGGTATCGTTGTAAGGATTGATTACTAAGTCAGCGGGAGGAGTTTTGGTTAAGTCATCCATAGTAATGGTTGCTTTTTCTTCTTCGCTTAACAGTTTGAATTCTAAGTTCCACAGAACGTGGTGAGTGCCACCTGCGGTAACAGAAACTTTGTTGATACCTTCTTTTAAGTATACATACTGGTATTCGCCGTTTGCGTCGGTTGCTCTCCAAGCGCCAAAGTCATCAGCATAAGTGGTAGCCAACTGTGCACGATATCCTTCGTCACCGTCGGTATCAACGGTAATAATGGGGCCTTCATTGGAAGTACCACCGATTTTTGCCTGTACTCTGTAGATACCGGGGAATGCACATCTTACATCATAGGTCATGGAAGAACCAGCATACTGAACAACTGCTTCGTATGCACCATACTGATAGAAACCACTGTCGTTGGTTCTGTCGGTGTATACTCTGGGAGTTAAGTCGATGGGTTCATCGGGAGCATCGTTTACGTTGTTGTTCTGATCTAAATAGTCTTCAGAATTGTTTAACTGATAGAAGGTTGCACCGATAAAGTCAGCATTACCGGTAGCTTTGATTACGTTATCGCCTTCTGCTAAATAGATGTAAGCAGGCATATAGTCTGCAAAATCAAAGGTTACATAGTCTAAAGCTTCGGTGGTTAAGGTAGCAGTGCCTTCGTCAGCTGCAGTTGCATCTACTAAGTACATACCAGCTGCAGGAGCGGTTACAGTGTAATTTACCCAAACACCGTCTAAATCAATACCGTTTTCGGTATAGGGAACGGGCATAATGTATTCATTGTAAGAAAGTGCGGTAATAGAACCGTCGTAGCCAGCGAAACCTGCGAATTCGTCAACCATACCGTCCCATCCTTCAGGATCAACACCTGCAGGATTTTCGGGAGTACCAACGCAATCGATATACTGCATAGAATCAGCAATGATACCAAAGTCGTTGTTTTCATAAGTACAACCGTAATTACCAACGTTGGTAATGGTGATTTCGTTATCGCCTGCCTGTAAGTAAATCAGGTCGTCCGCTTTAATAGCAGAAGCGTTGGACCAGGTGGTAACCCAGGTACCGCGGTTGGGGAAGGTATGCTGAGAAATGTATTCCACGCCGTTTACGTTATTGGTCATCTGCAGGGTAGCTTCACCTTCTGCAGTACCCATTTTAACCTGCGCACCGTATACACCTTCAGCATCTACGTTTACAGTGTAGGTTACGGAAGCACCGGGTGCTAAATAAACAGCCAGGGGCTGACCTTTGTTGGGGATAGAGGTAGAACCTTCGGTTCCCCAGTCGGTACCGTATAATTCAGTACCTTCGTCAGAAGACATGTTGGGCATGAATGCATCAACATAGAGTGCTTCTGCATCAAAGTTTACGTCGGGATGATTTTCAACCACGCCGTCCCAGCCTTCAGGGAAGTACGGCTTCGGAGTCGGTTCGGGAGTCGGTTCGGGAGTCGGTTCAGGAGTAGGAACTACTAAATCGTCTGCTAATTTTACTAAGGGTAAAAAGTCTAAGGATTTTTCTGCGCTGGTTGCATTTAATGCACCAAAGTCGATGGAAGAAATACCACCGTTGTTGCTACCAACCAGCTGGAATTTCAGCACGTTGGTACCAGCTTTTAAGTACATGGGCTGGTCCTGTTTGCAACCGGAAGACCAACCGGTGTTGGTGATTTTGTATTCTGCTGCATAGCCTTCGTCACTGGTTACATGCATTACAAAGGGGAAACCGGAAGTCCATTCGGTTCTCAGCTGCATTGCATATACACCGGTATAAGGCATATCAACAACGATGTACGCCCAGTCGCCTGAAATCATGTTGAACATGCCACCTGCACCCCAGGGGTCAGAAGAGGATGCCTGATAGTCAACGCCTGCTTCAGCAGCGTCGCCATTGCGGATTGCACCTTTGATGCTATCCACGGTAGATACGTAGCCGTTTTTGTACTCGGTACCCAAATCACCGTATGCGCCGGGCCAGGTGGGAGCCGCAAAAACGTTTGTGATGCTTACCATGCTGAGTAACATACAGATGGTTAAGCAAATACTAATGAGTTTTTTCATAAGCTTGATGTCCTTTCTTTTTTTGTTTATTTTTAATTTTTTTTTACAAAAATAGCGGGAAACATCGTAAAGGATGTACTACATTGTTGTGAGACTTCCCTTGCCTTCTGCTTGTTTGAAGGCAAGGGAGCCATTTTCATTTTTACGATAGTCCTAAAAGCTAGAAACTATAAATTAAAACTTGTCAGTAAAACGATATAAAACAGTGGTTGCTTCAGCTCTGCTTAAGGTGTTTGCCGGACGGAAAGTGCCATCTTCATAACCTTCGATCAGTTCCTGATCAATTGCACCATAGATTGCGTGACGATACTGTTCGTTGATAGCATCAGCATCGGTGCAGTATTCGTGATCAACCACGATGGTATAACTGCCAACTACTTTTTTGTATGCTTTCATGACGATATCGATGAAACGTTCTCTGGAAATAGGAGCATCGGGTTCGTTTACGGAAGTGAGCATACCCAGTTCCACTGCCTGTTCTTTCCAGTTGGTATCATCAGAAGTATCGTTCATAACTCTTAAGGTCAACATACATGCCTGATGTAAGGTTACGTTATCATCAGGACCAAAGGTATATGCATCGTAACCTTTGATATAACCTGCATCGGTCATATCCAGAATGTTGTAGTATGCCCAATGATTGTCAATATCCTGGAATCCTTCCGTGAAGCGTGCTACGAAGGTTTCCTGGTCAACGAGCTGACAATCATCAAAGTTGGGATCGTCGGGTAACAGTTTACCGTTATCAAAGATGAAGCCGCCGACCATCCAGTCGTTACCCTGAACTTCCATTTTGAAGACATGGTCGCCTTTGGTTAAATAAACAGTTCCAACTTCAAAGTTTTTCAGGTCCCAACCGCCACGTTTGATGATAAAGCCATCTGCAATTACTTGGTCATCCAAGGTCAGTTTTGCAGTACAATCTGCACCGCCGGTCCAACCATCGGAACCACGGATAGACAGTTTATAATTGCCTTCATCTTCTACGTGAACATTGAAAGATACCCATTCGCCGGGTTTGGTGTCACCTAAGTGACCGCCTGCATATACGGTGGGTTTTTCATGGCTGATTTCAAAGAAATCATCATATTCCTGACCTAATACCCAACGGTTTACGTCCGGAACAACGCCTACCTGATATAAAGAATCCGGATTGTATTCCCAAGCGAAGACTCTCCAATCGGGATATTCAGCTTCTTTTAACAGGTGAGTATACTGATCCTGTAAGCCTGCATCAGCCATAATTTCCTGTGCTCTTGCCGGCCATTTACCATCTAAAATGTGATAGGTAACATCAATTTTGTTTCTGTGAGAGTCAACAGTTTCTGCAGTAAAGCCGGTGTAATCGGTATCAACATAGTTATTGTTTGCATAAATATCTCTGATGATTGCGCCGGCACGTGCAAAGATGGGGTTTGCTGCACGCTGAACAACGTTTTCTTCAACGGTGATCGCTGCACTTGCTTCATCCAAGTAAATACCGCCACGGGTATCCCCGGATTTTACTAAGTGATTGTATTTAATGGTAGAGTCTTCCATTCTACCTAAGGTGTAGATGTGAGCACCGTCATAGTTCTGAGAAGTAACGTTTTCCACGTAGTTGGATAACACGTGGATATCTTTTACTTCCGGCGGGTTCCATGCACCCCAGCCCCAACCAACGGAGATACCGGTGTAGGGAACGTCACGAACGTCATTGTGTTCAATGGTAGCGTGTGCGGGATAGTAAACTGCCATTGCGGCAGAACCACAGTGTTCATAAGCCACACGATGGAATAAGTTGTTGGAAATATTGATGTATTCACATCTTTCCTGATCATCGGAAAGTTCAACCTTGTGGTTCCAGTTACCAGCAACCAAACCGGTTGCAGCACTGTCTCTAAATAAGTTACCAACAATATTTGCATTTAAAATACCATTGGTCATATTCAGACAGTTAGAACCTAAGTTTACAAATTCGCAGTTTTTAATGTCAATATACTGCGCACATTCGATAGTAACCTGTGCAGGTTTCATAACTTCTCTATGCCAAACTGCATCGTTGGTGCTTGCAACAATCAACTGGTCAGTCTGGTTTTCTTTCAAACCGGTTTCAGAAAGCTCGTTCCATGCACCGTACTGGAATCTTAAGTTATTAAATTCCACGTTCTGCACCTTGGTCATCAAGGAGCTACCGGACATATTGAGCAGTTTTTCGGTGGTGGAAACCCAAACGTCTGCAGTGGTCATATCTTCTTCCTGGTAGGGATAGTAGTAAATCTTCTTGTCATATTTATCAAAGAAGAATTCACCGGGTTCATCCAGCAATTCAATTGCATTTTCCAGGTAGAAAGTATCAGAGGGGTCAACATTCAAGTGACCGGCACCGCCTAAGCTGGTTGCACAGGTCCACACGGGTTGTGTCATTTTAAAGGTAACCGAAGTGTCAGAATAGAATGCGGATTCAACCGGAGTTCTGGAGGTGGTCCAAAGAACAGGCCAAACAATCATCATATCTTCCGGATGAGTCAGTTTTTTCGGGAAATTGCTCAAGGGAACAACAAAACCGTCGGAATCATATTTGCTTCCATCAATTTTATATAATTCACTGGGCTGATATCTGTAACGGCTCTTTGCCAGAACTGCAGGAAATTCATTCACATACATATTTCTGGTATCTTCCACATGGCTTGCATCAGCAACCCAGAAGGGAGTGCCTTCCTGAGGCTGCCATCCGGTAATCTGAGTACCACCGTTGAATACGGGGGGATTTAACAGATCGTCGCCTTTGTAGATTACTTTATAACCATTGAAACCGCTAATTTTTTCGTCCATGGTCATCATTTCTTTCACGGGATAGTTACCGCCTGCAAAATGAACCACGATATCGCCGGTCATATCTTTATTAAATTTTGCAACTTCTTCGTTTGCTCTCTGCCAGGTTGCAAAAGGAGCAGCTTTAGAACCGTCGTTTTCATCGCTTCCGTTAGGAGCTACATAAATGTCTTTGTAAACATTTGCCAGAATCTTTTCTTCTTCGGTAGTATCTTCTTCCGGTTTGATAAAGTCTGCCAGTGTGTAGCTTTCTTTATCAGTTTCAACGAAATCGATATAGTCGATGGCTGCACTCTTGGAAGGGCAAACCAGTTTCAGTTTGTATTCACCTTTATCCAACCAAACAGTTGCAGCTTCATAAGTGTCACGATAATTGGTTGCTGTAAAATCAGCCATACCTAATTCAATGTCATTTAAGTAAGCAGTTACAGTACTGTTTTTAGTTGCATTGAACTGTAAGGAATAGGCACCTGCATTTTCAACCTTAACGGTGTAGGTAACAAATTCCTTCGGTTTCAGGTTTACGGTTGTTCTTTCGAATTCTTCCCAGGAACCGTCGGGATATTCTTCCTCATACTCGTCGGTTTCGGTGTCCATGGGGTCATCTTTTCTGTATTCACCGCCAACATTCTCACCGTCTAAGCTGTAGAAATTATCTACGTCATAATCTTCTGCCTGAATTCTGGTGGGCAGATAGTGAAAACGGTATGCACCTTCGGTGGGAGCTAAGTCGATTTTGGAAGGTTCGCCCATATATTCGAATTTTAATTCGTAAATGTTAGCACCTGCGCCTTTATGTTCCAGGGTAATCACGTGTTTACCCACGGTCATATCAGCAGAAGCAACTTTTGCACTCCAGAAGTTAGACCAGTTTCCGCTACCGGGAACAGAGCCCTCTCCGGCTACCACACCGTCAACACTAACAACGAAGGTGGGAGAGTACATTGCAGCTGCACTTGCATAGATATCATAAGTACCTGCTTTGGTAACATTTACGGTATACTGATACCACATGGGAGGCATAGAACCCATATGGAGAACCGGGCTTGTGTAGAAGTTCAATGTAGCATCATCACGATACTTCTGTGCATAGGATTCCGGCTGACCATTCATTCTTGAGTGGCCCACACCGGGACCACCCAAGTCGAAGTCTGCCATATTGATTGTGCCCGGAAGATTATGCTGTTTAAAGGGAGTTGCCTCTTCTGCTTCTGCCATGATGGACATGCCGAACAGCATCATCAATGCCAAAAGCAGGCAAAAAGATTTTTTCATTAACTTCATAAATTCTTCCTCATATTTTCTGTTGTGTAACAATATCGCATTTGCTGATACGTCAGCTTATCATCTGGAATTCCAGGATGCTTTCAGAAATTAGTCCAGCATTCCTAAGTCTTCCATGTAAGGAGTTGCAGCTTTGGTACAAGCATCTTCCATAGCTTCGATATCAACGATACCTTTCATGGTTTCTTCCAGTTCAGCCCATCTAGCTTCGAATTCGCCGGGTTTTGCACCTAAAGCGATACGAGTTTTGGATTCCCACTGTTCTCTGGTAGACCAGTATTCAATAACTTCAGGAATATCAGCGTAGATAGAAGCCCAAATCTGAGTGGGCGGATATGCTACAACGTTTTTAACGTGTTCGCTTTCAGGCGGGAATCTGAAGCCGCCATCACCGGTTTCGCCATAGTAGTGTGCTCTATTGTAGATTAAAGGTTGGAATTTGGTAGTGTTTAATACATAAACAGGGAATTCGGAACCGGAGGTATCACCAAAACCTAAGGTTTCACCATCATCTAATGCGTTGGTATCGCCTTCTAAGAAATACTGGTTGAATCTTTCGTCATTGAATTTTCTGATGGTTCTGCCGGTTTCCGGATCATTTTCTTCGTGCCAAATATCTTTAGCCATATCCTGGGGACCCCAAGAAGCGATTTCTTCCCATTCGCTGGTGTACTGAGTGTCAATCCAGTTTAAGTACTGATAAACATCGCCTTCTTCCATAGTGGTGGTCAGAGCCAAGGAGTTCATCCACATGGATTTTTCGGTAAATGCAGGATATCTGGGATCGTTGGGGATCTGCATAATGAAAGGACGATATCTGAAAGGTTTGCCCATTTCTTCCAGCTGGTCATTTAAGTTACCAACCTGGTTGAAGGTGTTAACAGCAGCAATTGCATACTGACCGTTCATAACTTTTTCCTGATATAAGTTGGTGGGCTGTGCTAAGGATTCAGATTCAATAACTTCATCGTTTAACATCTGATTCTGCAATCTTGCAGATTCTTTCACGATGTCAGACAGTAAGAATAATTCATAACGTTTGGTTTCATAGTTGATGGTACCGGAATAGTTGTGGTTTTTGTAACCCATTAATTCGGAACCGAACTGAGATAATGCTAACCAGTTATCGCCACCGTTGTAACCGAAGGGATATACGGTTTTACCGTCTACTTTATAGTTTTTCGCCTGAATAGCATACATGAAATCTACTAATTCTTCGGTAGAGTAGATCGGAACGTCCAGCATAACATCGCCTAAAGGAGCATTGGTTTCTTCTAAGATTTCTACCAGTTCATCATAGGTTTTTGCTTCGGGGAAGAAATCTTTTAAAATATCGTCACGGATGTATAAGCACTGGGTGGATAAGAAGGTAACGTCAGTTTCGTATTTTAACTGAGTTTCTCTGATGTAATCAACTTCTTCCTGAGTGTAAGGAGTGAATTCATCAGTTTCTGCTAAGAAGGGTTCATCATAGCTTACATGAATGTTGTAAGGAATACCGGTGATGTAGGTTTCGCCATCTTTGGTTACGGTGAAAGCATCCCAGCAGTCCTTGGGAGTTCTTGCCCACAGGTTGGGAGCTACTTTCTGAATCATTTCGGGAGTTAAGTGATACAGAACGTTCATTTCGTCTAATTTGTTGAAGTGTGCAGGACCCTGGAAAGCGCCACAGAACACAACGTCGGGCATATTTTTACCGGTTACCAGTCTGGTCAGCTTAGCATCCCAGGAACCGTTGTCATTACCATAGATGTTTTTGTAAACAACGTTGGTTTTTGCTTCCAGCCAATCTGCTGTTAAGTCGGTGAAGCCCAGGTCTGCGCCCATAGCGTAGTCAGTACCCTGAGTGTTCCAGCCTACGATTTCCAGAACTCTGTCCGGAACAACGTAATCGCCGTTTGCATCAAATTTTACTTCGGCAGATTCTCTCTTCTTTTTGCCACATGCACCAAGAGAGAACGCCATGGTTGCTACTAAAAGCAACGCGAGAACTCGTTTCATGGTTTTCATAATGTTTTCTCCTTTTTATATGTATTTTATTTTTACAAAATAACAGTTGAAAAATCTGTCCTATATATAATATATAATAGTATAGAGATTTTTCGGCTTGTTTTATCCTTTTACTGCACCGATGTTGATACCTTTGATGAAGTATTTCTGCAGGAAAGGATATACCATCAGAATCGGTAAGGTTGTAACAATCAAGGTTGCTGCTTTTACGGTATCACCGGTAACCGTGGGCACAACCTGACCTTTACTCATAGCAGTCTGCTGAGACATCTTGCTCGCGGTTTCTGCTTCTTTTACCAGACGCATCATTAAATACTGCAGAGTATGTAAATCAGGTTCGGTAACATAGATCAAGGTAGTTGTCCAGTCATTCCATGCACCAACGGATACCCACAGTGCTACGCAGGCAACAACCGGTAAGGTCATGGGGAAGATAATACGGAACATAATGGTCAAGTCGTTCGCACCGTCAATCTTCGCACTTTCTTCCATTTCGGGAGGTAGCTCCTGAAGATAAGAACGGATAATAATCATATTATAGAAGCCGAACAAACTGGGAAGGATATATACCCAGAAATTATCCAAAAGTCCCAAATTACTGATGTTAATGTAGTTGGGAATGGTACCAACGGGGATATAACCGGGTAACATTAAGAATAAGGTTAAGAATTTTCTGTAAGGTAAGCCTTTTCTGGTCAAACCGTACGCTGCAGCGTAGGTTACTAAAAGCGCCAAAGAGGTTGCACAGAGAACTCTCAGTACGGAAATTTTCGCTGCCTGTACAAATGAAGGATCAGAAAACAGGGTAGTGTAGTTTTCCCAAGTAAATTTTCTGGGGAAAATGGTGATACCACCTGCCATTGCATCTCTACCATCGTTTAAAGAAATCGCTACCTGATTCAAGTACGGATAAACAGAGATGACGCAGATGAGTATCATAATGATAGTGTTAATAACTGTGAAGACTTTTTCACCTAAACTTCTTTTCATGTCTATTGATACTCCTCCTTACCAAATACTCTGATCGGTTACTTTCTTAGAAACCCAGTTTGCGGTAGTAACTAAGAATAAGCTAACCAGACCCTGGAATAAACCGAACGCTGTGGTCTGTGAATAGTCACCACCCATAATACCACGACGATATACGATAGTACCGATAACTTCGTTATCTGCCTGGGTGAATGCATTCTGCATACCGAATACCTGTTCAAAGTTTACGTTTATCAAACCGCCCAAAGACATAATCAAAATGATTACCATGGTGGGTTTGATACAAGGAAGTGTAATGTGCCAAATCTGTTTCCACTTGCCGCAGCCGTCAATACTTGCTGCTTCGTAAAGACCGGGGTCAATACCGGTAATCGCTGCAAGGAATACAACGGAGGAGTAACCAACGCTCTTCCAGAGATGTGAGAAGAACATAATGGCTAAGAAGTATTCAGATTTCATCAAGGGGTTGGTGGGAACCCATCCATCTATCAAAGAGCCCATCAACTGGTTAAAGGGACCTTCTTTTGCCAGGAAGGTATATAACAAACCGATTACGGAAATCCAGGATAAGAAGTGGGGGAAGTACGCAATGGTCTGCGAAACTTTTTTGAACCACTTGCTTCTGATTTCATTGAACATCAAAGCTAAGATAATCGGGAAGGGATAACCGCCGAATAAAATAACCAAACCGAATACGACGGTGTTTTTTACCGCTTTGAGCATATCAGGATCTCTAAAGATATTGATAAAGTGTTCAAAGCCGTAGTTGGCAGCCCAGGGAGAGCCGAAGATCCCCTGCACAGGGTCGAAATTCTTGAATGCCATGATGATACCATACATCGGCAAATAGGAGAAAATAATTGTCACTATAATTGCCGGCAGAATCATTAAGTACGCACCACTGAATTTCCAGAGATTGAAGAAGAAACCTTTTTTCTTCTTTTTCGCCGGAGCCGTAGGCACCGATGAAACAACTTCTGCAGTAGTTTCTTCCGGAATTACTTCGGAAGAGGTTGCCTGTTTCAGAACTTGTTCATTTCCTTGTTCCATTACATTTTTCATTTTTCTCTCATTCCACCTTACTTTAATGATTTTTTTGCGTTTTGGAACACGCGGATTCTTCCGCACTTCAATTTTCGAACCGCCTCCCCCCAAACACTTTTCGCAGACGACAAAATGGACAAAGCTCACCCTTTTTATAGGGATTGACGTTGTCCTGCCCGATAGTGTTGTCATCTCAGAAAACACTGCTTGGGAATCGGTTCGTTCAGAAATTGTAGTTTTTGGTCGAACCCAAGTATCTTATTTTGTCTATATTATACAAAAAAAAACAGTTTTTGGGAACCCATAATCTGCTTTTTTTGTGCTCTAAAATATGCTTTTTTTCGTAAAACATCCCAAATTTTAGCAGAAATTCGGTGTATGTTGACTCAAATCACCTGCTTTTTGTAAATTTTTGGGAATTTCAGGTGTCTTGCGCTGTTTTTTTTCAGCAATTTTTTATGCAAAAAAACCAGAAGCAAACCGCAAGCTAATAAAAGCAAATTTTAGGGGTGGTAAAAAAGCAAATTTTAGGTTTACAAAATTAAGAAGATAAACTATACTAATGCTGAGATATTATTGCCCGTCTTCAGCAAAGGAAGAGATTGGCAATAACCATGCCGAAAGGATTGAAAATTATGGCAAATTATGAATTGAAATTGAAACAGGTTTCTTCGCTGGAAAAAGTGTTTTTTGACAAAGAGCCCACCTTGGATGCCATCCGGGAAGGCTCCGCTTTAAAAGGAGAAGAATATTCTTATCAGATTGCCTTTACCAAAGTATTCAAAGCAGACTGGTGGGCAGGAAGAAGCGATTTGAAAGTTAGCGTAAATTCTGAGCTGGCTCCCTATGTAACTGTGAGAAAAGTGAGAAATGTGCCGGTGGAACTGGCTGCATTTCCGCCCAAATATGATGCAGGCTATTACTCTTTGAATGCCGGCATGTATCCCGACCCGTTAATGCCGATTGACGAAGAAAATCCCGTTTACGCTGTATGCCACAAATGGCATGCCCTGTGGGTAAGCGTGCGAGTGCCTGAAGATTGCAAACCCGGTGTGTATCCCATTGAAGTTGTGTTGGAAGGCACCGACCCTGACGATGATTACAAAACCTCCTCTGTTTTCGAGCTGGAAGTAATCGATGTGAAACTTCCCAAACAGGAAATGATCTTCACTCAGTGGTTCCACTGCGACTGTATCGCTGATTTGCATGGCTGTGAAATCTTCTCCGACAAACATTGGGAAATGATTGAAAAATATATCCGTGTGGCGGTGGATAACGGCATCAATATGCTCTTGACCCCCCTCTTCACTCCCCCACTTGATACTGCATATTTATCCGAAAGAAAAACCGTTCAGTTGGTAGATTGTTTCTGTGATAACGGCAAATATTCCTTCAAATTTGATAAGCTGGATAAGTGGATTGACATCTGCTTAAAAAACGGTGTGCAATATTTTGAAATGAGCCATCTGTTTACCCAGTGGGGTGCAGTTCATACTCCCAAAATCGTTGTAATGGCAGACGGCAAGGAGGAAAAACGCTTTGGCTGGCATATGGAAGCCAAAACTCCCGAATACAAAGAATTCATTGATGCAATGATGCCTGAGCTGGTTGCTTTCTTAAAAGCAAAAGGTGTTCAGGATAAAGTTTATTTCCACGTATCCGATGAACCCTTCTTAAGTTTAGGACATTTAGAAACGTATAAATATGCAAAAGAACTGATTGCTCCATACACCGAAGGATTTAAGATGCTGGACGCTCTTTCCGACATTGATTTTTACAAAGAAGGTCTGATTAACACTCCTGTTCCCGCCAGCGACCATATTGAAAAATTCTTAAAAGAAGATATCAAAAACCGTTGGGTTTACTACTGTTCCGCTCAGGCAAAGGATGTGTCCAACCGATTCTTATCCCAGCCTTCTCCCAGAAACAGAATTATGGGAACCCAGATGTTTAAATATGACTGCGTGGGCTTTTTGCATTGGGGCTTTAACTATTTCTATTCCATTTTGTCCAAAGGGGTAATCAATCCCTTTGAAACCGTGGATTCCGGCGGAGCATTCCCTGCAGGAGATGCCTTCAGCGTGTATCCCTACGGTGATGAAGTGGTGGAAAGTATCCGCTTGAAAGTGTTCAAAGACGGGATTCAGGATTATGCCGCTATGCACCTTTTAGCAAGCTACAAAGGCAAAGAATATGTTGTAAATTTGATTGAAGAAATTGCCGGTCAGGAAATTCGTTTTGACAGTTTCCCCTATTTTGGTGATTACATTCTTCGCTACCGCGAAAGAATCAATCAAGAATTGAAAAATCTAATCTAAATCCATGTAAGGAAACCACTGCCGACCCTTCAATACATCCGCATTTTTAAAAAGAGCGGCGCGAGGTATCTCTATGTATAAAATATTGCTTGTAGATGACAATTATGTCCATCTGCAAAGTTTGCTCAGCTATATTGAGCCGGAAGAATTTAATATCAGCGGCATCAAAATTTCCCAAAGTGGTTACGAAGCGCTGGAAATCTGCAAAGAATTCAAGCCTGATGTGGTAATCACCGATATTTCTATGCCTGAAATTAACGGGATGGAACTAACCAAGCAAATCCGTGCTATGGGAATTGACCCGCAATTTATCTATATTAGCTGTTATGATGATGTGGAATATTTCAGATGTGCCATTGAAAATGAAGTGCTGGCATATCTGATGAAGCCAATCATCCCGGAAGAACTGAAAAATGCCATCCAAAAAGCAATCAGCAGAGCCGCAAAAAACACGGAAACCGCCAACAGTTTGCAGCTTGGACGGGAAAATTATATTTACCGTCTGCTTTCTGCAGACACCTTGGAAGCTTCCCGTTTATATGAAGCTGCCCCCACCCTTCTTCTGCAGAATTTCAAGCATTTTATTCTGGTAAAAGCAAAGTTCTTGGAAGCAGAGGAGGATGTATTCTCCACTTATCGGGATTTAAAAGAATTTTCAGACCTGCAAAACCGCGGCATCGTTCCTGTGATTCTGCCGGAAGGAACTGACACAATGCTCATTCTCTTTATGAGCGAGAAAAACAATAACTTTCAGGACACGATCCGCAGCGTAATGTGCAACAAGATCAAAGATTTGTTTGACCGCTATGCGGTTACCGTAAAAGCAGGTGCTTCCGATACCGGCGGTAATCTGTTTGAATTAAAATCGCTGCAAAAGCAGGCAGATTCAGCCTTAAAAACCAATCTGGAGCTGATTCGTTCCGATTACATTGCCTACTCTGATATCTCGGTGAAAAACGTTTCCTTTAATTTTATTGCCTATAACGAAACGGTATCTAATCTGGTCAGAGCGGATGTGAGCGCTACGGAAATCAGTCAGTTTATTAAAACCTTTAATTTTACGGAGCCGGAATATGACGAAACTCTGCTCAAAGAGCTGTATTTATCCACGGTTTCGTCCATTCAGTCCGTGCTGTTGAAAAACGGAATCGATATTGCGCAAATTGTGGGCAGAACCGACCTTTCTTACCACAAAATCAATCGTTTTTCCGATCCGGAACACTTTTTAATCTGGCTCAGAAATATCCTCACATTAACCGGAGAATATCTGAAGAATTACAAAGGGAAATCCCAGTTTGCACTGGTACAGAAAACCATTAACTATATTCACAAGAATTTCTCCACCATTTCTTCCATTGAAGAAATTGCATCTCAGCTGTTTGTAAGTTATTCTCACTTACGAAATGTGTTTAAAAAAGAGCTTGGTATCACCATTTATGACTATCTGCTCTCCGTTCGTATGGAAGAAGCAAAAAAACTTTTATCCACCAGCAAAATGAACCTGACACAGATTGCATACAAAGTGGGCTACAGCGACTATGATTACTTTAAAACCGTGTTTGCCAAATATAATGGCATCACCCCCAGGGAGTATCAGCAGTCTAATCAGAAAACTCCCGAAAACTGAGGTAAAAATCTATGAAAAAACCGATACGCAAAAGTTTACTGGAACAGATTTTATACGGTAACATCCGCGTTATCGGTTTTTTTGTGTTGCTTATCTGGGCATATTTCTTGGTATCAGCGACATATAACACCTACCATTCCGAATTACGGGAATTGCAGGACACACTCAGTTTATACACTGATACCCTGAAAGAATCCTGCCATCAGGCGTTAATCCACTCGGAACACATTGTGCAATCTTCTTACCTGAGCAGCGCCTTAAAACGAAGCAGTTACTCCACCAGCGAAATGATAGAAATGCTGGAATATTCCAAGGAAATTCTGCTTTCCGCTTCCGGTAATCAGAACAGTCCTGTTATTTTCACGCCAAACGTAGCCATTTTTGAATCCCCTTGGTATTCCAACGTTTCCAAACTGCCCAAATACTATACCATTTGCCAGGCCTTTGAACAGGAAAAATCGGATATTATTTTTGACCAGACTATTGAAAAAATGAACGGAAATATGACACGAGTCACCATGTATCGGCGAATGCCCAGAAACCCCGGAAATATTCTGCGTTATCGGATTATGCTGCAAAACACCAATGTGTTTAGCCATCCGGTGGAAATTGTGTTTTCCTCCGACGAAAAGGTGCAAAATACAGGGGATTATTTATCTTCTCCCATCAACGCAAACCTTTCCTGCGTCATGAAAATTCCCAAACAAGAACTAAATAAAAGCTGCCTTAGGGTCATAAGTACATGGGTTGCCATTTTAGCGGTGCTGGCGATTTTAATTATTGTTATCTCCAGAACAACCGCTCGAAAAGCCCTTCAGGAAATTCAACAATTTATGAGTCAGCTGGACGGCGAAGATTTGCTTTACGACAGCGAATTTTTCCGCACGGAATATAATTTGCACGAATTAAACACCATTAAAGAAATTCTGCACCGATTGTCCGGCGATTTGAAAGCTTATCACGATGCCGTTAAAAATGCAGAACTGGAAAACAAACATCTGGAAATGGAACGTCTTTCCATGCAATTGGACCCCCATATGCTCTATAATTCCCTGTCTGCCATCCGATTGGATGCTTACCGCATCAAAAATGAAAAAATTCTCAGCCTAGTAGATAACATGGCCCTTTATTATCGGGAAATTTTAAAGAAAGACCGTAAATTTATTCCCGTTTCAGATGAAATTGAAACCATTCGCAAATACCTGTTTATCAACGAACTTTCTCACGAGAAGAAATATCCTCTATCAACCGAAATTGAACCTGATTTGCTAAACCTGCTTATTCCGCCCCAATTTTTTCATACGTTTGTGGAAAATTCGGTAGTGCACGGACTTTCAGGTGCAAGAAAAGACTGTGAAATCAAAATTTCCATGCGAAAAGAAAAAGGCTTTGTGGTTACCGAAATTTATGATAACGGCTATGGAATCACACCCGAAAAACTGATGATTTTAAACAACGGTACCCAAGAGAAAAAGCATATCGGAATCACCAATTCATTAAAACGAATGAAGCTGGTATACGGAGCGGAAAGCTCTATTCGTTTTGAAAGTGAAAAAGGAGCGTTCACCCGTGTGATTATCCGATTTCCCGCTCAACCAAAGAATTCCGATTCCGCGGTTTAGAGAATAAAACAACAACACCTCTCATATATTGTATCAATCCACATACTTGATACAAATCTGAGAGGTGATTTTTTTGGACATATTCTACGATATTGACAAACGGGTAATTCTGTTTGCGGATTATATCATCGAAAACCGCTCCACAGTACGTAAAGCTGCCAAAAACTTTGGAATTTCCAAGTCTACGGTACATAAGGACGTGGCAGTTCGGCTGCAAAAATTAGATCCCGACCGTTACGACCAAGTGCGGGAAATCTTAAACCAAAACAAAGCAGAACGGCACATTCGCGGTGGTCTTGCCACAAAACAGAAGTATGCCAGTCGGGGAGAATAGCGCAGTTCTCCTCTTTCTTTTTTCAAAATTCAGAGAAAATGAATTGACAAAAAACTGCCTGTGTGCTATACTTTTTCATAGAAAGATGTTACTCTTGCTAACCATCTTCGGAGGACTTTCCTCTATTAAAAAACAAGGGAGAATTTATGATGAAAAAATCCAATCTGACCGCATTTTTACGCATATGTGTCACCGCTGCACTCTATGTGGCATTAACCCTGGTAATTGCGCCCCTTTCTTACGGAGCTTTGCAATTTCGCATCTCTGAGGTGCTTACCTTGCTGTGCTTTTTTAAGAAAGATTACTGCTATGCTCTGATTTTAGGCTGTTTTATCAGTAATCTGTTCAGCCCGCTGGGGGCTTTGGACTTAGTCTTTGGCGTAGCATCCACCGTATTTACCGTGGTGGGAATGCGTTATGTGAAAAATATCTGGACAGCATCCATATTCCCTGCCCTTTCTATGGTGTTTATCGGCTGGGAACTGGTTTATATCGGTTTGCCCTTCTGGTACAGCTTTTTCACTGCGGCATTGGGAGAAATCGGAGTGGTCACCGTAATTGGTGTCCCGTTGTTTAAAGTTCTTGAAAAAAACCGTTTCTTCAACGAAACGGTGCTGAAATAAACTCTGATTACACGGAGAATTGTTATGTACGAATCCATCAAAACACAGGCAAAATCGCTGATTGAAGAATTTCTGGAAAAAACCGGTGCCAAAGAAGGTTCTCTTCTGGTTATCGGCTGTTCCACCTCGGAAATTCTGGGGGAAACCATTGGAACGCACTCAGCATACGAAGCGGCAGACGCTTTGGTTTCAACGATAGTTCCCCTTTTAAAAGAAAAAGGAATCAAGTTGGCAGCCCAGTGTTGCGAGCATTTGAACCGTGCTCTTGTGATAGAAAAAAATGTGGCAGATTCCCTGGGGTATGAGCCTGTTTGGGTGGTTCCCAAGCCCAAGGCAGGAGGCTCTTTTGCCACTGCTTGCTATGCACATTTTTCCAACCCTGTAGTGGTGGAAAAAGTGCGGGCAGACTTAGGGATTGACATTGGCGGAACCTTAATCGGAATGCACTTAAAAGAGGTTGCCGTACCTGTAAGATTAGCACATAATATAATCGGAAAAGCTCCCATTCTCTGTGCTTATACCCGCCCGAAATTGATTGGCGGAGCCCGTGCGGCATACGAATAGAAAAAGGACTTTTACTTATGAAATCTTATCAAAAAGCGATGATTTTCACCGTTCTGGCCCTTATCTGGACGGCGGTGATTTTTTCCTTTTCCCTGCAACCTGCCGAAGCATCAGCAAACTTGTCAGGCGGTTTGCTAAAGCGTCTGTTAAACTGGTTTCATTGGTTAACAGGGCTTCAGATTCCCACCTATTTCGCCCATTATCTGATTCGGAAAGCCGCTCATTTCAGCGAATTTTTCCTGCTGGGCGTTTTCGCATATCAGGCGAGCAAGTATTGGCTGCAAAAATGGTGGCCGGCACTTGGGTATGGGATACTGATTGCCATATCCGATGAGTGCATCCAATATCATACCGGTGGCGGAAGAGCCATGCGCATCTCAGATATGTTGCTGGACACTGCAGGCGTTGCCGCAGCAATCCTTACAGTGATGTTTCTGGCAAAACGGATTGCCTGCAGAAAGCATAAAAATGCAAATCAGGATGCATAAAAATAAGAACCCGACCCGATAACGCAATCAAAGATTGCGGTCGGGTACCCCGGAACCTTGTTGTATTCACAATAAATCTTTTTTTCAAAAAACAGATTTGACTTTTTAAAAAAAGTGTGATATAATGATTTGAAATTGATTTTAAACAAGAAAAATACAACAAAAATTCATCAGAGAGGAGGCAGATATTCCGATGGGAAAAATTGTTGCGATTGCATCCGGAAAAGGCGGCGTTGGCAAAACCACCGTTTCGGCAAATCTGGCGGCAGCATTGGCACAATTAGGCAAAAAAGTGCTGATTATTGACACGGATATCGGCCTTCGAAACTTAGATATCGTATTTGGCGTGCAAAGCGTTATTGTGTACGATATGACCGATGTTTATGAAGGGAAAATTCCCTTAAAAGAAGCTTGCTATCACTTTGAAAAATACGGAGAGCTTTATTTTCTTCCGGCATCCCAGACCATTGAGAAAGAAGATCTGGAAACAGAAAAATTCTGTTGGATGGTGGGCGGCGCCGCAAAAGAATTTGATTATGTAATCTTAGATGCCCCTGCAGGTATTGAAGCAGGTTTTAAAAACGCCATTTCGGTGGCAGATATCACCATCACGGTGGTAACTCCGGATTTTGCGTCTATGCGAGATGCGGATCGGGTGCTTCAGGCAGCAACAGGAGCGAATATCAAAGATAATTATGTGATTATCAATAAATTTAGTCCCAGATTGGTACGAAGAAAGATGATGCCCAATGTGGACGAAATCTTAAACCGTTTGGGAACACCGTTACTTGGCATCTGGCGTCACGAGGACAGTATGATTTCCTTCCAGAATCAGGGAAAATTGATTTTAGATGATCCTCGCAAAAAATGTGTCAGAGAAATCAAAAATACCGCAAAACGTATCACGGGCGAGAAAATTCCCGTAAAATTACGTTAATTTTAACAGTTTTCACCCACTTACACAGAAGAAATGGAGGGGCCGACTATGAATATTGCTTTGATTGCACACGACCAAAAGAAAGAACTGATGGTTCAGTTCGCCATTGCATATAAATTTATCCTGCAAAAACATAATTTGTTTGCCACAGGGACCACCGGTGGATTGGTTGCAGACGCAACCGGACTGCAGGTTCATCGTTTTTTATCCGGCCCTCAGGGCGGCGACCAGCAAATCGGAGCAAGAATTGCTTATAACGAAATTGACCTGGTTCTGTTTTTCCGTGATCCCTTAACTGCACAGCCTCACGAACCTGATGTAAACGCTCTGTTCCGTCTGTGTGATGTGCATAATATTCCTCTTGCTACCAACGTGGCAACTGCGGAAGTTCTGATTCAGGGGCTGGAACGCGGCGACTTCGGTTGGCGTGATATCGTTAATCCTAAAGGATAATCAATGTTTCCTGCAGGGTGTTTTGTTTCTTGGCTTTTCGGAATATGTTTATCAGGATATTTGGGTTCAAATATCCTGGTTTTTATATTAGCCTCTTTTTTGGCAGGGCTTTTGACAACCGGAATCTTCCTCTATTCTCGGGTTACCAAGCGGAAATTTCCTTTGCTAAAAACAATGGGAAAGTGCACGGTTTTACTGATTATTTCGACATGTTCCGCCCTGCTTTATCAAACCTACGAGGCAGTACACTTTCAAAAGGCTGTTACCCTTTGCCGTGAAAATCCATCTTCTTTAACGGGAGTGGTGAGCGGAGAGATCAACCGTTATCACGATACCGACTATTGCACCATCACCTTGGAAAACGGTGAAAAGGTTTCGGTAAAAATCAGAACCGAAAAGTCCTTACTTCCGGGTGAAAAAGTGACCTTGTACGAACCTGTTCTTTCAGCGATCCAGCCAAACAACAAAGAAGCGGGTCAAACACGACGTCTTTTGGGAAACAATACCTTTTTGTCCGCTACCTTTCCCTATGAACCTAAAGTAACCCGTCACGGAATCGAAAATGATTGGTTATACGGCTCCAAAGTTCTCAGAAATCTTGCAAAAGACCATTTTTCAAACCATTATCCCCGGAAAACTGCTGCTTTTCTGACAGCGCTGTTAAGCTCAGATAAATCCTTGATGGCAGAGGACCAGTATCAGGAATTTTTAGACACCGGCACAGTGCATATTGTGGTAGTGTCGGGAATGCATTTTGTCTTTTTAGCAAATGCCTTGCTGTTCCTTTTGGGAATCTTTTTTAAAAGCAGAAGAAAACGGCTGTTCATCACCCTGCCTCTTCTGATTCTGTTTGCCTGGTTTACCGGCGGAACCATCCCTGTGATGCGTTCACTTTTGATGATATCACTTTTGTTTGGATACGATATATTTTACATAAAACCCGTAAAATCCTATGTTACAGTGCTGGCAATTGCCTGCTTATTTTTAACAGTAACGCCCATTTTGATTTTTAATCCCTCATTCTTATTAACCTTCGGGGCAACCTTTGGTATTACCGCATTTTATGAACCTTTTACCAAGCTGTTTCGTAAGGTTCCCACAGAATATTTAAGAAGCACCCTTGCCATGTATGCTGCGGTGCAACCCTTTACCCTACCCGTCATTCTGCTGTATTTTTCCAAAATCCCCTTAGGCTCCGTTCTTGCTAATTTTTTGGTAGCACCCTTGGTGTCTCCAATCCTGATTCTTGCGGTCATCGGAATGGCGGTTGCCAATCTTTCGTTGGTTGGACCTATTGTTTTGTACGGAACCAATCTTTTGGCAAACCTCTTCCTGTTTTTGATACACTGCTCTGCAAAAATCAGCCATCCGTTGACATTTTCTTTGGGAGAAATCTCATTTCTCTTATGGATTGGCGGAGCTGTACTGTTATTCTTTGTTTGCCGATTAACAGGAAAATACAAACGAATTGCTTTGGGGAGTCTTTCTGCAATCATTTTGATGACAGCATTGACCAACACTGTCTTCCCCTTCCCGAAAAATCAATTGACGGTTACTTTTTTAGGTGCAAAAAACACCAATTCTGCAGTGATAAAATCTCCCGCAGATCGTCTGATTTTGTACGGAAGCTTAAAAGATATTGCCTACGCAAGAGGTTCTTCCTACGATGAATATGCCTCTGTGGCACTGATTATTTTAACCGAACTTTCCAATTCCGAGCAGACAGAAACACTCTTAAAAGAGCTGCCATCGGCACCTGTAGTTTGTCCTGCAAAGTATGAACATCTGATGAAAAACACCACCGATACGTTCTTATTGGAGCATAATCTTACCACCCGGGTGGACGGAATTTTTATTCGGCTGATTGCTGATTCTAAAAAACTCTACGAAACAGAATTCTCTTACGGAACACATCTGGTTTCCTTTTCGCAAGATGCGGGATATGTTCTGGAAAAGGCATCCCAAAACCCATCTAAAATCTGGATTGCAAACTTCAAACGCCGAAGCAGTATCACAGCCCAAATCGGTAAAATCACAACTGATTTTCGGATGCTATCCAAAAAAGAATGGCATCCGGACACCAACTTATATGATAATTATTCCATGTTGATATTTGACCGTGAAAATTTCAGCTTTTACGGTACCAAGGAGCAAAAAACGTTATGGAATTAAAAGAATTAAACCGCACCATCACAGAAAGAAACTTCTCCAACCTTTATTTCTTTTATGGAGAAGAAGACTACTTAAAAGAATTTTATATCAACCGAATCATCCAAAGTGTGGTGGATGATAATTTCTCTTGCTTTAATTTGTTCCATTACCAACAATTACCCGATAAAACAGAACTGCGAAACACCTTGGAACAACCTCCCGTGATGGCAGAATACAAAGTTGTCTATTTAAATCAGGTGGACTTAATGAAAGCACCTGCCGACTTTCGGGAAGCTCTTACAGAGCAGATGAAAAACTTAGCTCCCTTTACCATTTTAATCATCAGAGAAACCGCTTTGGACAAGCGTTCTGCCATCTGGACAATCTCTCAGAAACAAGGTGTCTGCGTGGAATGTAAGTACCCGAATCCCGCAGATATGCGTGCCTTTATCAACCGCGAATTTACCAAACGGCAGAAGAAAATTCCTGCTTCTCTGGTGGATAAAATTATCACAGACAGCGAACCCAATATGTATGCCATCATCAACCTAATCGAAACGATTTGCGCATACCTGCAGGACATTGACACCGTCACCGAACAGGTGCTGGATCAGTTTATGCAAAAATCCATGCAGGCGGTAATCTTCGATTTATCGGAATTTTTGGTAACGGGACAAAAGGAAAAAGCGTATCGATTATTAAATCAACTGAAATTAACCCCGTCCAAAACGCCTGCACAGATGATTTTTACCCTGCTTGCCCGACACATTTCGGGAATGTATCTGGCAAAAATTGGTCAGGACGAACGGATTCCCAACGCTGAAATCAGACCTCTTTTGGGAAAGAATGTGCCTGATTTTGTCATCAACAAATATCTTCGTCAGGGGAAAAATATCTCTGCCAAAAAACTGGAACAGTTGCTCATCTTCTGTGCCGAAACTGACTGCAAACTAAAAAGCGGTCAGGTAACAGACCCCTATCTTGGTATTTACACCTTATTTTTGCAATTCTGGTCTCTCTAAGAGAAAGGAACGCTTGCTATGACACTGTTTTTTGATACCGTCAACGCCATCGCCCCCGTATTTGTGGTGGTGTTTCTGGGCGTATTTTTAAATCACATCCGCTTTTTTTCGGAGGTTACCAAAGAAGACATTGTGAAGCTGGTATACTATGTGGGCACACCTGCCCTGCTGTTTCACACCGTGGCAAAGGCAGATTTATCCACTGCATTGAATCCAAAACTACTTTTGTTTGTGATTCTCGCAATTTTAGGGTATGTATTCTTGTTGATTGGTCTATGCTTTAAAATCCGTGACCCTAAGAAAAAAGGTGCTGTGATTCAGATTGGCTTCCGTTCCAATTTTGCCATTGCGGGAATGCCCTTAGCTATCAGCTTAATGGATAACCAAGGCGTGCTGACAATGGCGATTGTTCTGGCATTTGTGACCATTTGCTACAACGTGACCGCTGTGATTTTGCTCTCCTATTACGGCAACCAATTGCAAAAGAAATCCAACCTGTTTTTGGATGTGATAAAAAACCCTCTGATTATCGGCACAGCTTTGGGACTTGTGGTGTCAGTTTTGAAACTTCCCATCCATCCCATTTTGGATAAAAGCCTTGAATTTGCAGGAGATATTGCCTCCTCTTTAGGTCTTTTAATCATCGGTGCCAACATCACCTTAAAGGGGTTTCAAACCAACCGTGGCTACATTCTGTTGGCTGTGTTTTTCCGAAACATTTTGGCCCCTGCGTTATTTTTAGGCACCGCCATTCTTTTGGGATTTCGTGGAAATGCCCTGATTATCACATCCATTTTAAGCGCAACTCCTGCGGCGGTAAACTGCTTTGTAATGGCAAAAAAGCTGGGGGTAGACCCGGATATATCCGCCTACGGTGTTTCGCTGACATCGTTGGTCTCCATCGGCAGTATTTTTATTTGTGTGTATCTTGTAAAATTGTTAGGACTGGCTTAAATGATAAAAAATCCCTTTCGAATCTGTCCCTTTTGTGACGCCCCTGTTTCCAAAGAAGACTTTCTGTGTCCCAAATGCAGAAATCTGATCAAAGAATACCGAAAAACACAAAAATGTGCCATCTGCGGTCAGGATAAAGGCAGACTGCCTCTTTGTGAGGAATGCGATAAAAAGCTTCCGCCCTTCCGTCTTGCCATCTCCTGCTACTATTACGACGGCGTGGCGAAGGACGGACTTTTAGCGTATAAGCTGGGGCATCAGTTTTACAAAGCCAAAGGGTTTGCCAAGCTGATAGCAGAAACTCTGGATTCTTATCACATTACGCCGGATATCATCACCGCTGTTCCATCCGGCATCAAATCCTTTTGCAAAATGGGCTACAATCCAGCCTTGGAAATTGCCATTGTACTAAAGAAATTCTTAAAAGTTCCGCTGTGTTCAGGCTTTCTGAGAAAAAAGCTCGGTGCAATCCGTCAATCTTCCTTAAGCGGAAAGGAACGAGTGGAAAACGCCAAGAACAGCTTTGTAGCGCTCCCTTTCCGTAAGAGAAAACTGCAAGGAAAAACCGTTCTTTTAATTGACGATGTATACACCACTGGCTCCACCGCCCGTGCATGCAGCAAACTGTTGCTTAAAATGGGTGCCAAAGATGTGTATGTACTGACACTTTTGGGAAATGCAAAACGGTAATTTTTTTGGTGTTTCTTTTGGTATTTTTTAATCATTCCCTTTAAAAAAGCAATTCAAAAAATCCATAAAATCAAAAAAATTGCAAAAAAATCAAATTTTTCTTGATTTTTGAAAAATAGTATGCTATAATATCATCTGTCCGCAAACGGACATATCGGGATATAGCGCAGTTTGGTAGCGCGCTTCGTTCGGGACACGGTACTATTCAATTCATTAGTAATCAGCCGAACTCCCGCAAACCTTTTAACACAGCCACTTTACGGCGACTAAAAAAACAAAATACATGTGGTCAAACAGGTTTTGACCACATGT